>JARLGN010000622.1 GCA_031292775.1 Acidobacteriota bacterium
CCCCACCCTGGGGCGCGTAAAGGCGGACCCGGGGCAGATCGAACAAGTCCTTATGAACCTGGTCGTGAACGCCCGCGATGCCATGCCTACAGGGGGAAATCTCACGCTTGAAACCAGCAACGTGGAGCTGGATGAGACTTATGCAAGCACCCACCCCACGGTAAAGCCAGGTCCCCACGTGATGCTGGCGGTCGGCGATACGGGGGCGGGCATGACTGCGGAGACGAAGGCCCAGATCTTTGAACCCTTTTTTACCACCAAGGAACAGGGCAAGGGGACGGGCCTGGGACTGGCCACCGTGTATGGGATTGTCAAACAATCGGAAGGCAGTATCTGGGTGTATAGCGAACTGGGGCAGGGTACCGTCTTCAAGATATACCTTCCCATGGTCAGCGAAAGCCTGGCGCCGAGTGAGCCGGCCACGAGGGAGAAGAAGTCGTCTTTCTCCGGGACGGAAACGATTCTGGTTGTCGAGGATGAAGAAGGGGTGCGCTCTTTGGTTTGCCAGGCGCTGGAAGCCTCAGGATACAAAGTTCTGGAATCGGAGGATGCTGAAAACGCTTTGGAGATGTGCGCAAACCACGACGGCCCCATCCACCTGCTGTTGACAGACGTGGTGATGCCGCAAATGTCGGGTCCGGCGGTAGCGGAGAAGGTGGCCGCTTTGCGCCCCGGCATCAAGGTTGTCTATATGTCCGGCTACACCGACGATGCCATGTTGCGCCATGGAGTGCTCAGCCAGGATATGCCCTTCATCCAGAAGCCCTTTTCGCCCACGGCGTTGCGCAAGAAGATTCGAGAAGTTCTGGGTGAAAAGCAAGAGTGAGGAAGGCGAAATGAAAGTCTGCCGTGGGGGCAACTTCGTCCTGCCACGTTGACTACGCGTGTAGTTCGCTAATAGGGGAAGCCTTGGGTCCCCAAGAGTACCCACGCTAGTGTGGTGTCCCATCTTAGAATTGACAATAAACGAGACCCCCTCACCCGTCTCACCTCGGCTGATGAAGACCCCTCGTCGAGCCCTCTCCCCCAAGGGGGCGAGGGCAGTAGAATCAACTCTCCCCTCGCCCCCTTGGGGGAGAGGGGCCGGGGGTGAGGGGGTTCCTGCAACATGCCATCGCAAAATATTACGCGGGACACCACACTAGGATGAGTGGTGAGCTCTGCCGTACCGCAGTGAAGGAAAAGTAAACCTCCTGTTATCTTAGTTGACAAATAGACCAAAATCGTTGCATAAATGAACTTATTGTCGCTTTGAATACGGACAAATTTAGCTATTGGCCGGATTCGTTGCTTGAAGCTGAAGGTCGACTATGCGTTACTCGAATCTCGATTCTGGGATCGGTTGGGGAGCAAGGTTCAAGTGTGTCATTTTCCTTCACCCGCATCCACTGAGGTAACTTAATGGCGCGTTGCGATGGGCTGTTTGCCAAGGGTCAGGATTTGTAATGACTGCCCGCGGTTCGTTTTCCGCATTCCCAACTCTCTCACAAGTCTCCAACATCAGTAGACCTGTACTTGGTCGCTTCGTACCTCCGGTCTGGAAATTTCTTCCCAGAATCCGGCTGCTGGTCGTTCTGACCCTTGGCGAATATCTTTTAGACAATAAATTGGGAATAGTAAATTGTCATTTAATAATCTCAAAGGTTCCGGGTGGTTTATGGGCCTGGGGTGACCACGTCTCTGCCGTACCTCGGGCGAATTGGTGACGCCGGGGGGGAGATACACCAACGATTGCACGTCGTCTTTGTATCAGGGCGGATAGGATTTCCATTGGATCACGGGGTAGTCGATGCATGACATCGGTAAGACGAGGTATTCTTCGTTCGAATTGACAAGCGGGGGGGCGCGCCCCCTTGGTTGGGCCATCGGGAGCTCGAAGCGGGTATGGTTGGCCTATGGGATCGCCACTTTAGGAACGGCGGTACTCCTCGCCGCACGCCTATGGTTCTGGGGGCTGACGGGCGGCAATCCCGCCCTCATCCTGTTTCTATTTCCCGTGTTGCTCAGCGCATATCTGGGAGGGTTGGGGCCGGGGCTGGTTTCCACGGTGTGTGTGGGGCTCGCGGCAAGGTATTTTCTCCTATCCCCGCTCCATTCCCTATCCATCCAAGGCGGGCTTCACTCCGTGCAATGGCTGGGCCTGCTCGCGTCGGGGGGAATGGTCAGCTTACTGTCCGAGGGCTTTCATCGGGAAACTGTGGGGCACCGCGAAACCTTGGACAAGCTGCGCGCCAGTGAAGGACGGTTGGTCGCCATATTGGGTTCCGCCATGGACGGGATCATCAGTGTGGATGAAAGGCAAGTGATCACCTTCTTCAATCATGCCGCGGAGAAGATGTTCAAATGCTCTGCCCTTGAGGCCATGGGCCAGCCTCTGGTCCGCTTTATCCCGGAACGATTTCGATCCGCGCACCTTGAACAGATCCGCAATTTTGGACAGAACCACATCACGCGACGGACGATGGGGCAATTGGGCCAGGTTTTTGGCCTGCGCTCCGACGGTGAGGAGTTTCCCATTGAAGCCTCCATATCCCATTCCGAAGTAGCTGGCCAAATGTTGTATACCGCGATCTTGCGAGACGTCACTGAAAGCCACCGGGCGGAAGAGGCGCTGATGGCGGAAAGACATCTACTCCGCATGCTCATGGATAATCTCCCTGACGCGATCTACTTCAAGGATCGGGAGAGTCGCTTTACGCGGCCCAATAAGGCGCAAGCGAGACTGTGGGGGATAAGCGACCCTTGCCAGATAGTGGGCAAGAGTGATTTTGAAATCTTCACCCCGGAACACGCCCAGAAGGCCTACGACGATGAGCAGGAAATCATCAGGACGGGCCAGCCCATGGTGGACAAGGAGGAGAAGGAAACCTGGACTGATGGCCATGTTACCTGGGCTTCGACCACGAAGATGCCCCTGCGTGATGCCCATGGCAACATCACTGGAACCTTTGGCGTCTCCCGTGACATCACCGAGCGCAAGCGGGCGGAGGAGGCTCTGCGCGAATCAGAACAGCGGTATCGCAAGCTGTTCGAACGCAACCTGGCCGGCGTTTTCGTCACCACCTTGGATGGGCGCATTCTGGATTGCAACCCGGCGATGGCCAACATACTGGGTTTTAGCTCGCCCCAGGAGGTGCTGGACCGGCGCGTCTCGGATGTTTACTTTTCCAACAATGATCGCACCAAACTTCTGGAAAAGCTCATGGTCGAGGAGCGACTTACCAACTTCGAGATGCGGTTGAAGCGCAATGACGGAAGTCCCGTTTGGCTGATTGCTAACCTGACTCTCCAGCCGCCAACCGCCGACGGTCGACGGATCATTGAAGGCACGCTCATTGATATTTCCAAGCGTAAGCGGGCGGAGGCCGAGAATACCCTCCTGGCGGTCGTCGTAAATTCCTCGGATGATGCGATTTTCAGCACCACCCGCGAAGGGCTTATTGCCACGTGGAATGCCGGCGCGGAGCATATGCATGGTTATGCGGCAGAAGAAATCAGGGGTAGGCACTTTTCCGTCTTGATCCCTGAGGACCGGCGCGGCGAAATAGCCGCCAATCAGGAAAAGCTCCATCGCGGAGAGGCCCTGGTCCATTACGAGTTTGAGCACATGCGGAAGGACGGATCGAGGTTGCAGGTTTCGGAGACTCTTTCTCCCATCAAGGATTCCAAGGGATTTGTTACCGGGGTATCGGTCATCGCGCGTGACATCACCCGGCGCCATCAGGCGGAGAAAGCCGTTGCCGAAAGTGAGGAGCGCTACCGGACCTTGTTTGAGAATGCACCGGTGGGAATCTACCGGACCACACCGGATGGACGCGTTATGGCTGCGAATCCGGCTATGATTAGGATGCTCGGCTATTCCTCCTTGGAAGAGTTGGCAGCGCGTGATTTGAATACCAATGGTTTTGAACCGCAATATTCGCGGGCCCGCTTCATGGAAAGGGTCGAGCAGCAGGGAGAGGTTGCCGGATTGGAATCCGAATGGCGCCGACGGGATGGAGAATTACTCTTTGTTCGGGAGAACGCCCGGGCCGTCCGTGATGAATCCGGCAAGACGCTCTTTTATGAAGGCACGGTGGAAGACATCACTCAGTACAAGCGGACGGAAGCCGAGCACGTCCGGCTGGTCACCGCCATCGAGCAGTCGGCGGAAGCCGTGGTGATTACCAATACCCGAGGTGACATTGAGTATGTCAACCCGGCCTTTACCCGCATCACTGGGTATGGCCGCGAGGAGGCCCTGGGGCAGAACCCCCGCGTCCTGAAATCGGGTAGACAAGACCCAGAGCTTTACCGGCAGCTTTGGGGGACCATCCTTAATGGGCAGCCCTGGCACGGTGAACTCATCAATAGACGCAAGGATGGAAGTTTTTACACGGAGCAGATGGGCATCACTCCCATCCGGGGGCCGCACGGCGAAGTCACCCACTTTATTGCCACCAAACAAGATGTGACTGAGCGCAAGACCCTGGAAGCGCAGCTTCACCAAGCAGCGAAAATGGAGGCGGTGGGCCGGCTGGCCGGTGGAGTGGCGCACGACTTCAATAACCTTTTGACCATTATCAATGGATATTCCCAGATCCTCCAGGAAAAGCTCCGGTCTGACACCGAGGCGAGCGGCCACCTGAAAGAGATCTCTCTTGCCGGGGAACGCGCCGCCACACTCACCCGCCAACTGTTGGCCTTCAGCCGGCGACAGGTGCTGACGCCGCAGGTGCTTGACCTGAACGCGGTGGTTTCCAACCTGGATAAAATGCTCCAGAGGCTGATCGGGGAAGACATCAAGTTGCACACGCATCTTGACCCCACCCTCGGGCGCGTAAAGGCGGACCCGGG
>JARLGN010000623.1 GCA_031292775.1 Acidobacteriota bacterium
AACCCTGTCCCAATCATAAAATTCCGCAGCTCTTTGCCGTGCGCCTCGCCCCAAGCGCTCGCACAGGTCATAATCCTTGACGAGAAGATCCAGGGCAGCCGCCGTCTCTCGCACAACTTGCTCAGGCGAGTGGGCCGGAATCTTGATGCCGCATCCTTCCACTGTGTGGAGTCCCGGCCCGCCCAAACCCAAACAAATCACCGGCCTTCCACATGCCATCGCCTCTATTACCACCAAGCCGCCCCCATCGCGCAGGCTGAGGAACATGAACACATCGCAGTCACGCATGGCGGCCAGCAATTGTTTCCGGGGCATCCACTTCTCGATACGCGCACGCCCTTCAAGGCCCAGGTCGCCGATCAGTTTTTGAAGAGGTCCGAGTTCGGGGCCATCTCCTACGATGGTAAATTCAGCGCTGGGGCACTTCCCGGCAAAGGCGCCAAAACCCCGTAGGGCCAAATCAAAGCCTTTGAGCGGAACCAACCGCCCCGCCGACAGGATGCGGAACTTATCTCCCCTCGTGTGTGGCCGGTCAGGGGCAAGCTCATCAGCGGAAATCCCGTTGACGGACAGCAGCCTCACCTTGTGACGCCACCGCGATGCAACGCCTTCGACCGCCTCATGATTGCAGGCCATGATGACCTTGGCCCGGGATTGGCCCAACAGGAAAAACGGATCATGGCGGAACATCCATTGGCCAAATGACCGCACATACTCCGCAAACCGCGCGCCCAAAGCAAATTGCCTCAAGAACGGCCGGGGTATTCGATGCGCCCCGCCGCCCGGACCTCTTACGTAAGGTACAGGTAAAAGGGCTCCCACGATGCTGGCCATCCAATCGTTGGTATAGGTCAGATGGTGTACGAGGTCAAACCGAATCTGGCGGTGGAGGCGGCGCGCCGCAAAGTACGCAGCCCACTGCCACAAGTATGCGTAAAGATGAAGGCCGCCCATAAACCCCGAAAACGGGGTCAGCCACCGCGGCAGGCCGACGAAATGAAACTCCACACCGGGCAACGGCCCTTTGCTGAGTTCTTCCTCAATCGCCGCCCGGTTCTCATCGTAAGTGATCACCCAGAGGTCACACGACCGCCCCAACCGCCTGACGATGTTCCACGCCATAAAGTCACCGCCCCCGGGAACAGAATGACCTGGGTTCGCCAAACAGGCATAGGCGGAAATCAGGACGCGCGGGCGGTGCTGGGTTTTGACATTACTTTGCAGGATTGCCTCCCTTTCATGCGGTGAGTCTGAATCAACCCACTTTCTTCGCGATCGACCGCCCAACTTGAATCAGGGGATTCTCAATAAGGTGATAAGCCATGACCGATGCGGCCCCGGTGATGGCAATAAATGCCACCACCTTCAGGGGAAGCGGGAGCCACGGCATGTAAGTGAACACCAAGGCCAGGCTTGGAATGTGAAGCAGGTAGATTCCATACGAGTATTTGGCCAGTTGATGTGCTAGGTACCGTAACCAGGGAGACCGGACCTCTGCAAACAGGGGAATGGCAAGACCCAGAAGCAGGCAAGTGGCCGCGTTTACTGCCACATTTCGAGGAGTGGTGATGAGCACTCCCCTCATGAATACACACCGCGCCAGCATAAGACCGAGAATTGCCAGCGGCCATGCGAAAGACGGAAACCTCACGCGCACCTGCCCGAGCAATCGGAATGCGACCATTCCACCAATGAACATCGGTGGAAATACGGCAGCCTGAAACACCCGAGGCACATTCAAGACAGTGAAAGCAATGGCCAGAACCGTGGCGCCAAACCACATTGCCAGAGGCACTCGCGCTCGATCATACTTCCTGAGAATCAGAAAGATTGCGGGGAGAAGCAGGTACATCTGTACTTCCCAAGGCAGACTCCAGAGCGGCATCTCAATATTCGGATAGCGAATGATGTTTTGCACCAATGCCAGATTTGCTAGGATGCCGCGCCAGCCCATCTGCACTATCAGTTTGCCCGGAACGTCTGTTAGTCCCGTCGCCAGCACCAGGATGATGCACGCCCAACAAAGAGGATAAATGCGAAAAGCTCGCCGAATGTAGAAATTTAATGTCAGGTTGTTCGACCTCGTCCGCTGCATCGACAATAAAAGGACCAATGATGTGTGTACAAAGAAAAAAAGCACGCCGCCCACGCTAAAATTATGGACAGAAGCGGGGTACGGAAACTTGATAGAAAAACGGAAGAGATGCGAACCCGCCACGGCAAGAACGGCAAAGGCGCGCAACACGTCAAGATTCGGCAGATCCTTGGCCACGGCAAGGGTCCCGTTGGGACCTGGAATCGCCCTTTCCTCGATCAAATTCTGTTCCATTGCATGGGTGTCAGCCCGTTGTGCTCACCCCAAAACCGGTGAGCATTCATGCTAACGCCGCTCCTCCTTGACTCGATCCCTGCACACTACGGTCCCGGTTGGTATTACAATCAGGCCCTTCCCTCTCGGCGATGGCGTAGAATTCGGGAATCCCCTGCCAGCGAAGTGTATCAATCTTCGCGAATCCGCACGACGACAAGAACTCCAAAATTTCGTCATCGGTTACTCCCGGCGGAAGCAGCGTGGGATGAATTTCGGCAATAACCGCGCGGCATTTTGTGTCTGACAGAGTCAGCCGCAATCCAGTCATCACGCCCTTCTCAAATCCCTCCACGTCGATCATCACCACGTCGGGGTTGGGCAACTTCTGCTCCTCCCGGAAGCGATCACCCCGCACAACGCGGACCGACTGGCTTTTCTCTTGCCCGTTTCGGGATGTGACGAGGCTGGAAAACAGCAAATCATCTCCGGTGAATAGGCCCGCTTCACCATTGTAGTCAGCCAGGGCCACCCGGAAGGCACGGGCGTTGGTCAGACCGTTCAATTGCAAATTGTCATTAAGGTGCGCGTACGTTTCCGCCGCCGGTTCAAACGCGAATACCTGCCCCCCCGCGCCGGTCTTGCGCGCCGCGAACACGCTACAAATGCCAATATTGCTGCCGATATCGTAAACCACATCACCGGATCGCAAATTCTTGTCGAGAAACTGAATGACCTCGATTCGCCAATGGCCTGTGGCCGCCTTTCCGACCATGCGCAACTGCTCCGGCGTCCGAACATGAAACCGGCAATCAAATTCCCCAAGTTTCACCGGCATGATGCCATTCCGAGGGCGTGCCCAGGCATAATAGGCCTTGCGCAGCGCCGAGCGTAAGCCCAGCGCTCGTACGATGCGGATGACCAGCGGATTATAGGTCAGCTTTTTGAGAACGGTCATGCGAACCTGAGGCCGTCCAGCTAATCTGGGGATCACCTCCTCCCCCAAATTGCGGGCTTGACCTGGCGCCATCCTTCTTTGCTCATCTCCGTCAACCGCCACCGAGGTGAGGGCGATTCCAGCCCCCGGCAGAAGCAGAGCCGGATCATCGATCTTATTCCGTGGCAGAACTGATGGTAAAGTCTCCCTTCGGGAGTCGTCCCAGCAGCCCATCCCGAACTCCTTTTAACTCCCCCGCAACACACGCCCACTGACCACCGGCCGCGATTTTAGCGATCCGCCACGCTGTGCGCAGGGGAACAAGCAGGACGCAACAGACGAGCTGGACGAAATTCGCGTGGCGCCGCACGGTCCAGAGATGATTGCGGGTTATCAAATATCGAACTCTTGCGGGCTGCCTGTTCTGCGTGTGGGAAACAGCATGCCAGAGCTTCGCGGTCGGGCAGAGGATGAGAGAAAAACCTGCGCCTCGGCAACGCAGCGACCAATCGATGTCCTCCACGTACGCAAAATATTCCGGGTCAAATCCCCCGACCTTTCGGGCAATCTCCCTCGGCATGAGGATGCAGCAGCCAGACGCGTATTCCGCCTCCCCGCAAGAGTCGAAACTACCATCATCGACCCGATTGTACGCGATATTAGAGAAGATCCCTGTCCAAAGACTCACGCGCCCGACGGTAAACCACAGCCGCGTAGGATCGCTTTCCCAATAGATCTTGGGAATTACTGCCGCGCGGCCACCGTGCTCCGTGGCGCACGCAATCATATTTGAAATCATGGCAGGATCGACGCGCGTATCGTTATTCAGCATGAGGATGTAATCTGCGCCGCGGTCCAGCCCCCATTTGGCTCCCTGGTTCGACGCTGCGGCAAATCCCAGATTACTCGCGTTCCTGAGAATCTCAACATCGGGGAATGCTCCGGCGATCGCTTCGATTGATCCGTCCGTAGAGCCGTTGTCAACCACCAGGCATTGAATATCGACGCAGTCGGATTGTCGCAGACTCTCAAGGCAACGGCGGGTCACATCTCCGCCGTTCCAATTCAAGATGACCACTACAATTTTTTTCATGGCTTTACTCATTTGGGCGGTGCACCCTGCCCGGCACGCCGAATGGACCGGAAAGCCATACGAAGGCGCGGGAATCAAGCATTTCTTGTTCTTTTCTCCACGAGTGCGAGCAGTTTGGGTTCAACGTCGTCCACGATTTTCTTCCATGTGTATTTCTCTTCGATCCGCCGCCGCGCCGCGCCGGCCATCTGGGCTCGCTTCCTGGGATCGCGAAGCAAATTAATCACCTGGTCACCAAAATCCGTTTCGGAATCGGCTATCAAGACTTGCTCTCCATCTACGACGTCAATTCCCTGACACCCAATGGGGGTGGCAACGACGGGAACCCCGCTGGCCATTGCCTCCAACACCTTGAGTTTGGTGCCTTCCCCGAACCGGTACGGCGCCACAGCCACGGCTGCGCGTGCATAGTACGGCCGAGTGTCCTCCACGGTTCCGGTCACATGAATACCTGGGACCTTTTCCAAGTCCCGGATTTCCTGGTTGGGATTGCTGCCCACAATCCAAAATTCCGCGTCAGGAATTTCCTTTCGAACCGCGGGAAAAACTGTTTGGGCAAACCACAACGCCGCCAGTCGATTCCGAAAAACGCCCAATCCTCCACATAGAATTATGGTGTTTGAATCTTTCTGCGCCGTCAGCAGGGACGTGTAAGAATCCGCATCGATCCCATTGGGAACGGTCCATAGGCCCACATTGGCCGGAATAAAGCTCCGCGCAAATTCTGTCTCCCGGTCGGAAGCGCAGAGAATGGCAGCGATCCGCGAGACCAATCTTTTTTGGAACCAAGCAACTTTGAGCACGTTGAGAAGACCAAAGACCCGCATCGCCACATTGCCGCGGCGCATGTATTGGCGCCACAAAAGGCCTTCCGACTCATGTTCGTCAAACACCACGGGAGTGCTTTTCGCCACTTTGCTGGGGACAGAATCCGCAAGAAAGGCAAAGTTAGCCAGAATCAGATCAAAATGCTGATCGGCGAGAATCTCTCGAATAACACGCCGAATCTCATTGCTACCAAACTTCGAGTTGGTATAGGGATATGGCGAAAACAGGGCCCGCAGACCTGATAACAGAGCGTTTGACCGCTGTGAACTGGCGGGCGGGCGGTAGTACGCCACATGTTTGCAAAGTACCGCTACAGGATTATCAGGTGAAGGAGTTGGACCTGAGTTGCCTGCCAGCAGATAGATTTCGTGCCCACGACTCGATAGTTCCTTCAGAATCCCAAATATTCGAATCATGTTGCCACCATAAAGTGGCCAGGGGAAAAAGGGTGAAAGTACAAGAATCCTCATTAACTCCGCCTAGTGCTCAGGTTTCCAAATCCCAACGCCGGCCAACCGGACAATCTCATGCCCGCATCTCGCAAGCTCGCGCAGGATGCCATCTATCCGAACCACATTCCCGCACGAAAGCGGCCAGGTGAAGAAGCGGTGAAAGTACAAAGATCCTCATCATCCTGGCTACTACCCAGGCCGGAACCTCAGCGCGGATGGACGGCTTCACGCTTCGGTTCCCTCCTTCAGAAAATCTTTGACCGCCTGGTGTATCTGGGCCTGGAAGGATGCCGGAGAAAATCGATTGGCGCTCTGCCGCAGATGTTGGCACAGGTTCTCCTGCTCAGCATTACTTCTCAGAACGGCATCAATCTTATCCACCGCGTCGGCGTCGTCCTGGAAAACCAGCGCAGGGTGATTGACGATCTCCACCTGCCCTCCTCCCTTGGGCACAAACACGATACACCCGGCGTTCACCATCTCGCCCACGGCAATTCCAAAGGGTTCATTCTCCCGGCCATGAATCCCATACCGATGGCTGGCCAATAATTTCTTTTTTCCATCGCCTATTGCCCAGCCTTCCAGGAATACCCAGTCGCGGTTTTGATCGGCGAGACTTTTCACCATCGTCCCATAGGGAGAATCGTCGAGCCCTCCGAGGATGTGCAAGTGGATGTTGTGCCCTCTTTGCCGGACTCGGGAGAGTATTTCGATAATAGCATCCACCCTCTTTTCGGGGGAGATTCGCCCCAGGCATATAAACCCATTTTCGCGTTCGGAAAATGGGACTTGCGGAAAATCATCTTCTACCGGCGGATACAGGGTTTGTGACTCCACCCCGAATTTCTGCCGCATGAGGTTTGCCGACCAGTCGGAATTGGCCAGTGTCAGGTTCCGTTTCCAACCATCGGCGCTGGCCCCGGAAACCATTGCACATAGGGTCAGGTAGACCCTGCGAATGGGTGACCGACCATACCACCAGCGGTTCCAACTGCGGACGCCGGGATGAAGGGAAAATCGCCATTCTTCCACAAAGGCAAAATCGGCAATCATTTGGATCCCGCGCCGGCCAAAGTCCATGGGACCATAACAACTGATCAGGACATCGAATTCCGAAGCGACGCGCCGAACATAACGCTGGAAGAAGCTCCCTTTCAAACCGACAAACTTCGCTGTGCTCCGCAACCCCATCGGCAGTGGCGCATATTGAATGGAGAAGTCATCCGTAACGAGACTCGTCCCATAATAGGTGTTCAGCCGGGCAAGGTCGATTTTTCCCGTGGTGATCAGGGTAACATCGTAGTCCTTTTTTAGAGCCTCCAGGGTCCACAGGACTGGCGACTCCGATCCTCCCAAGCCCATTCCGGGGTGCACCACGGCGACCCGTGCTTTTTGCGACATTCTCTTATTGCCCTTCCTCCAACTATTACGGGTTCTCTGGAAAGTCCCTTCTCAGGCATTCTGCCAGCACGTGTATGCCGCTATCTAGATCTGGCCGGATCAGTCCTGAGAAAACGAGCGCTTCTCTAGGCGTCAATGGCTTTTACGCCGAGATCTTTATGGCCCAGGCTCGGTGGGGGCGCGAGCCTATACCCCAATCTTATCATTGGCTTTTCGATAAAGTAGAAACTAAGAGCAGCCACGCCGAAAAGAGCCAGCAATTGCATGGAGGACCAGGGGAGGAACCTTTCGAACGTGAACAATTGCTGCCAAATATAGAGGCTGTAAGAAAGCCTCCCAATCCAACGAAGTACAGAGAATTCCAACAGGCGCCCAAGCCAGGTATGCGGATTCAACATCGTCGCGACAATAAGAAATGGCATAAGCATGGACTGAATCGATCTGCCACTTGGGGTATAAGTACGACCGCCCGTGACCAAAATAATCACAACAATTACGGCAACAGCCCCCACAGTAAGATATTTCGCGAGCCACTTGGTCAGTTTTGGGGATTCGAGCGCGAGGGCGAAAAGGCATCCAAGCAGGAGACCATCAAAACAGACTTCTGCGCGCTCCCACTCTCCCTGCCCGAGCGTGGCGCCCCCAATATGATGGAAAGCAATCAAGCGCCAAACCCATATCCCAAGGATAAGAATCGACGCGGTATACCTCGCACGATATAAACCGAAAAGCACTAAAAGGGCCGGCCAGATCAGGTAAAACTGCTCCTCGACTGATAGGGTCCAATAATGAACATCGATAACGGTGCCCCCCGCCGGCATATAGTTCCGGAAAAAACAAAGAGCGGAAAGCCAATATTTCAAACTGAATGGCAAAACACCTGCCAGACCCAAAAAGGCAACGATGAGCAGGTAAGTGGTTGCGGGAGGCAGAATCCGGCAAACTCTCCGCACATAAAAGCGCTTCAGACTAATTCGCCCTGAGCAATTCGATTCCTCAATCAAGCGTGAGGTGATCAGAAATCCACTGATGGCGAAAAAGAGTTGGACGCCTTTTACACCACTTCCGGTTAGGACCCAATAAACCCAATGAGGCATCTGCTTGATTACGCTCGCCGAATAAGCGAAATGGGAAAAAATCACCGCCAGGACCGCGAAAGCCCGCCAGCCATCGAGCGTAGGAAGATACCCTACTGGTTTCGCCATCGATTTCTCCCTTTAGTCCCTATTTGCGACAGAGGTAGCGAGCCCAGATCTGCATTTGTTCCATAGCAGGCATTCAGCCGGGCCAAGTCTACTTTGCCCATGGTGATGAGGGTAACGTCCTAGTCCTTTTTCACCGCCTCGATCGTCCACAGGACAAGCAACTTCGAGCCCCCCAAGCCCATTCCGAGGTGCATGACGGCTATCTTACGCGGCCGCATGGGTCGAAGGTCTCCTCCGAGCAATCATTTGGATTTCATCTCGGCGCTGCATTTCGCTGATATCGTCAAAGCCCAGTGCCGCCATGAACTCTGTGATCATCGCCTGGGTCGTGCCCTTGGGCAAAAGGTAAGGATGCACCTCGCACACCACCAACTCAGTCGCCGGGTTGGAAAGCGTTTCCCGCAAGCCTCGAAGCACCACGTACTCAAAACCCTCCACATCGATTTTGACGACCCGTGGATAGGGAAGCCCGTGGGTCCTGCGAAAATCGTCCCCGTTCACGATCTCCACAGATTCGACCGACTCGCCTTCTTTGGGGGCGATTTCAGAGGGCATGAGTGAAGCGGCCGGTCTGTCCACAAAAAGTTGGCCCTTGCTGTTCTCCTCACCCAAGGCAGCCTTAAAGGCAGCGACGTTTTTCAAACTGTTCACGCTGATGTTGCGCTCCAGCATTTCAAAGTTATGGGTCTCAGGCTCAAAAGCCATCACCTTCCCCTTCTCACCCACAACAAGTGCGGAGAGTATGGTAAAGATCCCGATATTGGCCCCCACATCCAGAAAAACATCTCCACTGTGGAGACAAGGGAGTACTAATCGCAGGATTTCGTCCTCGAGCATAAGATTGAATTCCACCTGGACGAGTTTCGCCGGATTGGTGACGCGGAAAGCGGACTTGACCCCGTAAAGGTTGGACCGGTAGATTCCGCCGGATTGTGTCGCCATCTTGTAGTGCAGGCTGCGTAGCAAATCCGTAAGTTTGAGTGCCCTCAGAACACGTAAGACTCCGGGATTGTAAATGAATTTCTTTAGCCCGCTCATCGAACCTCTCATTCTTATAAGGAAAGGATCCTATTCTTTTCCTGCCCGTCGTCAAACCGACCGGTTAAAGCGCTCTGCCCAGGTCCGGACGTAGTTCTTCACGCCCTGGGGCACAAAGCGGCGCCACGTTGGGGAGGACAATTTGGGCAATTGGATCTCCGACAATGGAATAGGCGCGTATGCCGGGGGTTCATGCGCCAAGAGAGCTTGCAAAAGGTCTTCATGATCCCTGACAACCCGCTCAACCGTGAAGCGATCGCGGATGGTTCGAATTGCCGAGGCGGATAAAGTCTCCAGGCGCTTCCGATCAGCGGCCAGATCCACTATGGATTCGGCGAATTCAGAAGTCCTGCCAACCGTGCAGAGGAGTCCGTTGATCCCATGGTCCACAACGTAATCGGTGGTTCCGGCGATTCTGGAAACAATGGGAACACAGCCACACGCCATCGTTTCCAACAAAGCCCATGGGACGCCTTCGTAGCGTGAAGGAAGCACGAATAGATGCGCCCGTTGGAGGAGTGGCAACGCCTCCTCCCGGCGCAAAGTTCCGTGAAAGGTCACTCGGGCGTTGAGATGAGCATGCGCGAATGCATCCACCAGCCGATCCTTGTCGGGCCCATCACCGATAATATCAAAGTGAAAATCCACCTTCGCGCGGATAAGTCGATTGGCAATTTTGGGAAGCATCATGACCGCTTTGGAAATATCATCCAGCCGGCCCACGTAGACGAGCCGGAGAAGTCCATTGAAATCCCGGATCGTTCCAGGGGTTAAGGTTTCAACCTCGACCCCACCGGGAATGACCGCGCACTTCCCCGGGGGCACTTTCCAATCCCGAACCAAGTCGCGCCGTTCTCGTGGAGTTTCGGCGATAATCCTATCAATTCTGTTGAGATTCGTGGCCGCCAAGGCGTATGTGTGGTGCGTCATGCTCCCGCAACGGTTAATGATCCTCACCCGGGCTGGCAGGGCAGGTGCGGCGGCGATGGTAAACATCTGCCCCGTACAGAAAACCACGTCGATTTCCCGTTCCACGACCCACCGGACAAACGCCGCGGCGTTCTGGTACACGTCGGAAGCGCCAGGCACCAACACCTTTGAGAACTGGTCGGAAAAACCCGGGACGGGTTCGCCCCCCCCATCAGCGCCAGTGGTAACTGCCGACACCTCCCACCCAGAGCGCCGCAAACCTGCACCCACAACGTTATAGACCGTAGTAACGCCACATAAGAGGGGCGAAATGCACCATGCGATCTTTCCCTTTATACCTGTGGCTTGAACCATAATGATCCCGGCAACCTGCTACTTACCCTTGATATCCTCCAACAACATCCACAGGACTGACGAACGCTGCGCCCTGTCAAGGCTTCTGTCCCCAAGCCACCAGCGAATTGCTAAGAGTACTCCGATAGAATCGATTCTGAGAACTAATGCGGATTCCAGCAGATCTGCAAAATCGATGTACCCACAGGATCAACTCTTTCCAAGCCGGTTGGAATTGAAGCCGCCATCGGAAGTGCTCAAACCCTGCCTCACGGAACATCCACTGTATCGAACTGACCGTAAAGAAAAAAAGGTGCTCGGGCGGGTAAACCCAGTAGTCCATGGTCCCCTGAAGCCGCGCATGGGCAGACGAGTTGTCACCCGTCATCAAGATACAAAGTCCTCCCCGTGCGAGTAAACTCCGCGCGTGGCGAACGAAACCAAGAGGAGTTTTGAGGTGCTCAATCACCGCCCACAAAACTATGGCATCCCACCCCCCTTCATTGAACTTTAAGAAGTCGTGCGAAACGACCGGCACGCCCATTTTCTCTTGTGCACGCCGCGCATTATCTTTGTCGAGATCGAGGCCGAGAATGTTCTGATACCCCATGTCCGCCAGGAACCTCAAGATTGTCCCATCGCCCGCACCCACATCCAAAACCCGCGCCTTGCGATTCCTGCCCAGGATTCGGTCAATACACTCGCTGCTCCTCTTCCAAGAGTCGACCTTGTCTGCACGACAGTAGAGCGGCTCCGTGGAGCCGAGATAATTCGCCCAGTAACTTGGCCCATAGAATTGTGCGAGGAATTCCGAAGAGGGTTGGGGCCATACGAAACCCAGGCCGCACCGCTGGCATTCGAAAATAGGCCAGCCATAAACATTCGCCACAAAGAGAAGGGCCCGGTGCGAGCAAATAAGGCATTTCTCTGGAGGAGCTTGGTCCTTATCAAGAATGAAATCGAGATCAAGGTACACATTATCCTGCTCCCTCCGAACTGGCCCCCAGAATTCATGAGGGGGCCGATGCTCATCAGTCGTGGAAGAAGCCGTGATGTACTCGTTACGAAGTCTATTCAAGTCTTTCCCTCTCGGCCCATGGCAATACCTTACCGGGGGAAGGTGCGTGTATGCCCGCCTGCCATACCGGTACCGGGCCTCAAACTAACGGTGGAGCTTGACCATGTTTTCAAGGCGTTGCGCGGCGTCATCCTTGCAGCCGCATGGGCGGACAGCAACAAAGTCATGACCAACGGGTTTGGCCATTTTCTCGGTGACCCGGTACAATTGCGTGGACCAATACTTCCTAAGGTCGTACGCCAAAAACTCGTATCCCATTCCCGCGAGCACCTTGACAACGGGCTCTGACCAAAAACCCTCATTCCCCACATGGCATTCGAACAACACGGCACCCGGCCTTACCTCTTGCATCCAATCCCGCATCGATTCGAGAACCACTCCTTCATGGCCTTCCACGTCGATTTTGACCAGCGACACCCGTTGACATCCCAAAGCCCGGACGTACTCGCCGGCATCCTCCAAGCGGACACGAGTGTTTTCCACGCCAAGCTGCTTGTCGTCGGAAACGAGGGTCATCGTCCCCAGATTCCCGGCTTCCATAATCGCCATCTCTGCTGACCCGCTTCGATTGGACAAAGCACATTCATGTATTACTGCCTGACCATAGCCGTTGATCATCATCGACGTTCGAAGAAATTGCGCCAGCACCGGCTGGGGCTCAAACATATGGACTTTGCCTGTTGCTCCCACCTGTTTGCAGGCGAAGAGGCCAACCACGCCAAAGTTGGCGCCAATATCCAAAACGGTATCACCAGGACGCAACACAGCCTCCACCACACTGGTGATCCTGGGGTCGTGCTCCCCCCATAGATACATTGCCCGGCCGACATAATCATCCAAGAAAACGATCGCCCGCACACCATAACGAAGTTCGGCGACGGCTACTCCTTTACCACACACCCATGCGGCGATTGACGAGTCGGTGATGCGATGGCCGACCTTAACCGTTCTCAGCTTGCGGACAACGCCGGCAAGTGCAGCACGCGCGACTTCCCCCATTTCGGATTCCCTTTCCCACGATGCTTCTACCCCAACGGAGGATCAGCATTAGTTGTGGGCAACATTATCTGGCGATTGACACGTCCAAATGTTTCAATAGACTGCGAACGTACAGAATGACAACTCCCGTTCCAAGGTAGGCCATAATAACGCTGGCCCAAATCATACCAGAGAGTCCGAACGCCTTGGCCATAACAATCTTCAGCACCGCTGCGGCGAGGGCTTGGAGCAGCCCAACCGCCACTTGAAACTTCATTTTGTTAATCCCATTCAAAAAGATGCCCAAGGCACTCGCAACTATAATGATGATCTCATATAGCGCCATACCGAACAGCAATCCCCAAGTCGGGTGAACCTGGGGCCCCACCCAAACCCGCACGATTAGTTTTCCAAACGCTGCCAAACCCAAAACCGCAGGGCCGAAAACCAACACGCTATAGCCGACTGAATGGAAGAAGGTCAACTTCACCCACTTCGAATCACCCCGGGCAAATGCCTCCCCATAAGCAGGCCAGAGGGGGATGATAAACATATTTGCAACCGAGCCCACCAAAAGAAAAAGCCGTATGGGAACCGAGTATTGGGTCACGGCTTCCGGACCGAGGACTTGGGTGATAATGATAAGGTCAAGAGGCAAGGTGAAGGCGCCGCAGATCTGTAGCAGAAAGAACATAAGACCGGTATGCAGGATTTTCCGTGCGGCGGCGGTATCCCAATAAGCCCACTCCGGCAGGAGCTCCGGGCGGGCAAACCCGAACTCCTGCACCCAATTCCCAAAAACGCCAAGGATTTGTCCTCCCAGTATGGCGAGAATCAACCAGGGCAGTCCGCCATTCCGGTGCATGACCATTATCAAACAACCTAGCCCCGTCAGGTTGCCAATGATCATCCAGAAATTCGCCAGATATCCTTCCTGATGCCCCGTCTGAACCCGCTGGACCACATCTAAGGGTATATTTGTCAGGAAGCAAACAAGGAAAACAATGACCGCCGGCCCTGCCTCGTGGGCGGCGAGAGGGGAAGAGACATTAAACAGTCGCGTCCAGGGGATAAAGGGGTACACACATGCAAATATTCCCAGCAAGAGGGTTGCAACCCCCAGTAAGACGAAAAATGCACTCGACACATACTTGTGTACGGCCTCGACGTCGTCCCTGCCACGTGCCTCCGCAATGGCATTCAGGAGTCCATTGCCGATCCCAAGGTCCGCGAATGTCAGAAAGGCGACGACAGAAGTGACGGACATCCACAAGCCGTAGCGCTCTGTTCCGAGATATCGAATCGTCAGGCGGACGGTAAGAAGTGAAGTGAATACCGTCACACATCGTGCCATCACGGACGTGATGGTCGTCAGCGCGGCGCGCCGATACCGCTCCCGCGAGCGTCCCTCCTGCGTGGATGTATCGAACGGCTTCAACCGCAGCAAGCCCTTCAGGCTGCGGATGCGGCACAGGATTCCCTGCACACTGAATCGTCCCCCGGCGTCCACAGCGGAGGGAAGCCGTGGATCCGGCGAAGCAACTGCTGACGATTCAGTGGTTTGCAGCGAATTTTTTACTAGGGGATCAAGCGACATTATTGAAGGTGATTCCTTAAAATCGTCGAAAGTGCTGTTTGGCCGCTCCCACGCGGTGAGTTTGGGAAAGCTCAATGGAATCGGGACGTAGCGTAAATGTACTCCATAGCGGGTTCGTCCGGGACTCCTTACCTGCCCCCACGCATAACGGCGACTCCTAACCTGTCAATGTCGCACCTTTTGCGCGGCTCATGAAGACAGCAGCAAGGAAGTATATCCGATTGAGGCGGTTCCTCAAATTAGATTTCTATGACCCGGAAGACTTATCAATGTTTCGGGCGGGCGGCGATTTGGTTTCGACTATCCCGCAGTTCCGGAAGTGCGGGAAAGGGTGGTGGATTTCCCCATTGCGAATTGCTACTTTCTCGATCGCATTTTGTGGCACAACACATCGAACCACGCAAGGGCCATAAACTGGGGGCCGTAGATCAAGGCCCTTCTCCAGACGGTGCGGGGTTCGTGGAGTAGGCGCCAGAACCATTCCAAGCCAGCACGGCTGGCCCAACGCGGCGAGGGGACAACTTTTCCACTGTGGAACTTGATGGCCGCCCCCACCGCCACGATTACAGGCACCTTGAGCCGGTCGCGGTGGGCAGCGATCCATCTTTCCTGCTTCGGAAGGCCCAAGGCTACCCATAGAACATCGGGGTTTGCCTGGTTAATTGTTTCAACAATTTGGGCGTCTTCTTCGGGTGTAAGCTGGCGAAATGGCGGAGAGTAGGTGCCGATGATCTTTACCCCAGGGTGCTTTTGCCGTAGACGGTCGCTGGCCAACGACAAGGTCTCATCAGTATCGCCGTAGAGGTAATTTGTGAAACCCTTCTCACGGGACAACTCACAAAACGCCGACATCAAGTCTGCCCCGCGAACCTGATGAGTTTTGCATGACATTTTCTTGGCTGCAATCCGCGCCGCCCAACGCCCGTCGGGGACCGAAAGGTCCGCAGTTCGAAGAACCGCTCGGAAATCATGATGCTTGTGTGCCTCGAGCGCGCCGTGCGAGCCCGTAACCGCAATCCAATGGGGGCGGTCACGATCCCGAATCCATTGTTCCATCAAGCGCACGACGTCCTCGACGCCAATAATGTGAACCGGCGCTCCCAGAACATCAACGCAGGGTGGCAAATCCACTCGATGAGTCAAGGATTCAACATTCATATTGAAACCACACCGCTACGATTTATCGGCTAAGAAACCTTTGGGGTTTTTCTAACTCCGCGCTACTGGGGCCTCGCAGGCATGCTTGGCCACCGGAGCGATTCGTTTCCTCGCGGCGCGTCGTCCGCCGAGCAGACGTGGTAGTTTTGCGGAACGATCTTCCCATTTGCCCGTAAACGTCACGAGGAAGGAGACAAAAACCAAGCGAAGGTCCAACCAGAAGGTCTGCTTCTTAATGTAAATGAGGTCGTAACGGAGTTTCTGGCGCCGCGGCAGTTCACTATGGCCGTAAATTTGAGCGATGCCTGTAAGCCCTGGTGTGACAGCATGCCGGCGGTCGAATCCTGGAATATCGACGCGGAATTTCTTTACCAATTCCGACCACTCGGGTCTGGGGCCCACAAAGCTCATATCCCCGCAAAAGATATTCCAAAGCTGAGGCAGTTCGTCCATAGCGGTGGAGCGCAGAATCCGACCCACGCGCGTGATTCGCGGATCGCGTTCTTTTGCCGTGACTACTCCCCACTTGGCATCTGAGTCTGGCACCATGGAACGGAACTTGACGCTTCGGAATTCCTTACAATCCTTCCCCACACGGGGCTGGCCATAAAAAATGGGCCCACCATCCTCGATCTTAATTGCAATTGCAATTGTTGCCCAAAGCGGCGAGGAAAGGATCAACCCGAACCCGGAGAGCGAAATGTCAAAAAGTCGTTTAAGCATCTGGTTAAAAATTGACACCCGTGGCTTGAACAAATCGATGAGTTGAGCTCGTCAAGAAAGTTAAACAAGTTAAAGAGTTCGCACGCTTAGGCTTTGAATTATCAACTCTTCGACTCTTTCAACTATTCAACCTCTTCCTATACCACCCGGCAGAGTGAGCAAAGATCGTAATGTCGCCAACAGGGCACGATGGTGCCAATCAAACTTCAACCTGCCATTCAACCTCACAAGCAAGTCAGACGCATTTGCTGCGTCGAAAAATCTGTCAATTTGATTGTCGGAGAAGTGACCGGCGAGTTTCCGCGCAAAATAGCCGACAATCAACTCATTGCCAAAAGTTGACCGCCAATAACGTTCGAACTCGCCTAGGGTCCGAGTGCTGAAATTCCTGGTTCGAAAAGCGCGACTGACAACATCGGCCACCAGTTCGGCCGATAGCAACCCGTAGTAAATGCCTCCGCCGGTGGTTGTTTTAATATGCCCGGCAGCTTCACCCGCGGCAATAACACGGTCGACAACGCATCTACCCACAGCAGCCTGGGCAATCCCCTTTCGATCGATCTTTAGAGTCGAAATGTCTGTATTTGGTGAAACCCTCTGGACAAGCTTGACGAAGTAAGGGTCGGGGTTGTCCTCAGTCATTAACCCCACTCTCCACCGATTGTTACCCAGTGGAATTTCCCAGCCAAAGGCCCCGGGTGCAACGCCCCGACCAACAAATACCCTGGTGGCATTGCCATGGCCGTTGGGTGGAAGGGACATTTCCGCCTGGACGGCGCGCAAGAATTGCCGCGGATGCGCCAACCCTAGAGAATGATTCAGCGAGCCGTTCACACCGGTGGTAATAATAGCCACCTGCGCGCGGAGACTCGCAGGCGCCTCTTCCGCAGGACGATATTGAATTTCCACCGAATGCTTTTCAACTGCCAGAGAATTCACCCAGCATCCGAGTTGAAGTTTTGCCCCGGCATTGACGGCGCGCTGCGCCAGTGATCGATTAAACTCCCCTTTATCAATTACTTGTGCAAGCGGGCCTTCTGTCCGGTACTCCAGTTTCTTTCCGCCGGGCGAGACCGCCTGGATGCATTTAATTTCTGACAAAATGGGGTCCGTCGGAAGATCAAAGCGAGCAAAAGCCTCGTCTCCGACGACACCAGAGCAAATTGCCCGATCGCCGATGCGGCTTTGGGCCTCAAAAAGGACGACATCCAGCCCCGCCTGAGCTAGAAGATAAGCGGTGTGTATGCCTGTGGGCCCTGCCCCAATGACGGCGACGTCTGTCAATCTGCCTCCTTCTCCAATCCCTTTTCCTTAAACCTTCCTGCGCAGCTCGAAGTGAGCTGGTTACTTTGGCCGCGTCACCCAATCGTAGTTTACGCCCGGATCGTCAAACGGGATTCGCCCCTCGTCTTTGGGGTTATAAGTCCGGTTAGTGGCATAAACCAACATCCCGTGGTCCGCCCCCACGATTTTGTAGCCATGGGCAACGCCGGGCGGAATCCGCAACTTCCAAGGGCGCTGAGCGCCAGTGAAGACCGTATTCACTCTCCCGCAAGTCGGTGAACTCTCACGAAGATCGCAGAGGATGACTTGGAACATTCCCGTGAGCGGAGCCCAAAGGTCCGTTTGTTCAAAGTGATAGTGGATAGCTTTGATGACTCCCGGATACGAGATGGTGAACGAAACTTGAATCCGGCTGCCATTTGCCGGATCAAAATCCCTCGCAATCCCCGGGTCCCCAAAGCGAAAGAGCTCAGCAAACAAACCGCGATCGTCCGGAAGCTGCGTCAGCGGCTCGACTTCGACACCCTCAATCAGTTGTTGTGCTTGTGGATCGCCAATAATGCTGCCACAGCCCGGCTGGGAGTGAGGCACGATGACCAAGCGGACGCCATCACGTTCAGCCACCAACTGGGGAGTTGGAACAATCATGCCCTGTCACCTCTCGCTGAAGCGGTTTTTCTCCACGATCCGACGCCGGTAGAGCGAACTCCCCCAGGCGTTGGCCCTCCTCGAGATAATGTGCCAAGCCTTCCCTCCAATGGGGAAGAACACCCAAATGACTTTCGATCAGGCGATGGTTCTCAAGCACGGAGTTCGCCGGACGCGGGGCCATTCGTCCGGATTCCTGGGTGGAAATCGGAACCACGCGGACTTGTTCCAATCCCCCCAATTTCAGTATCTCCCGGGCAAACTCAAACCAACTGCAATTCCCTGCCCCCGTCACATGGTAGATTCCATAAGCTTGGACTTGCACCATTTGCGCAAGCTTCAACGCCAAGTGATAGGTGTACGTCGGTGAACCCCGCTGGTCACTCACCACTCGAAGCTCATCCCGCTCCTTGGCAACCTTGAGAATAGTGGCCACAAAATTCTTGCCGCGTGGACCGTACAGCCAGGAAGATCTTACAATAAAGTGCCGCGCCAGCAACGCTTGCACCTGCTGTTCCGCCTCCCACTTCGTGCGGCCGTAAACGCTAAGGGGATTCGGAGCGTCGTCCTCCCGGTAGGGTCTTGCCAGGGAGCCATCAAAAACATAGTCCGTACTAACATAGAGCAAAACGGCACCGATTTCGGCACAGGATCGAGCCACATTCCGCGTTCCCCGGGTGTTGACATCCCTGGCTATCTGAGGGTTCGCTTCACAACCGTCGACATCTGTGTAAGCGGCGAGGTGAAACACAAAGTCCGGCCGCAGATCCCCAAATGCTCGCTGAACCGCGGCTTCCTGGGAAATGTCGAAGTCCTTGATATCGACTCCCACAACTTCGTGCTCAGTCCCCAGGCACGGCAGCAGCGCAGTCCCCAGCATCCCCCTGGCACCCGTAACGAGAATTCGCACTACTTCTTTCCTCCGCGGTTGAGTACTTTCGCCAACGTGGAATCGCGGCGCTCATACTGTTGCCGGTAATACGAGCGATACACGCGAGCCGTCACGCGCCGAATCCATTCACTGTTGGACAAGTACCAATCAACGGTCTGTTTCAGCCCATCATTCAGCGCTATTTTCGGTGCCCAATTCAATTCTCTACACGCCTTGTCGCTGTTTAGGGCGTACCGGCGGTCATGACCGGGGCGATCCTGGACGTAGGTCAGCAACGAATCGGGTTTGCCGACAAGTTGCAGGATGCGGCGCGCAATCTCAAGATTGGGCCACTCATTCCCGGCACCCAGATTGTAGATCTCTCCATCCCGGCCTTGGTGCAGGGCAGCGTCCAGGCCTGCGCAATGGTCCGTAACGTGAATCCAGTCTCTCACTTGCAGCCCGTCCCCATACACGGGAATATTCTGCCCCTGGAGAGCACGAGTAACAATGAGGGGGATGAACTTCTCCGGGTATTGGTAGGGTCCGTAGTTGTTCGTGCATCTAGTGATGATAACCGGAAATCCGTAAGTTCGGAAGTAGGCACGGGCCAGGAGGTCAGCCCCCGTTTTGCTGGCAGCGTAAGGGCTGTTGGGGGCTAGAAGGCATTCCTCCGTGAATTTTTCACCGGATGGAGCACTTCCATAAACCTCGTCCGTGCTCACCAACACAAAGCGCTTGACCCCCGCGTGACGGGCGGCGTCCAACAGGCACTGGGTCCCGAGGACGTTAGTTTTGACAAAGGCGGTACTGTCCAAGATGCTCCGGTCGACATGCGACTCGGCGGCAAAGTGAACGACCGCATCGACCCCTCGCATGGCTTCTTGCACCTTATGGCGATCGCAAACATCCCCACGCAAAAAGGTGTAACGCCTGTTCTTTTCCACATCCCGGAGGGTATAGAGGTTTCCAGAGTAGGTAAGCTTGTCCAGATTCCGGATGGAATACCGGGGGTGCCGGGCCAGAATGTAACGAATAAAGTTCGAACCGATGAAACCTGCTCCCCCTGTAACAATGAGCTTCATTAAAACCTCTGCTTAATTGGAGACAAACAACAACCCCAGACTCCACGTGGAATTGGGCCTTGAATAGCTATTTCTGTGCCATGCCTTCTGCCACCAGATTCGTTGCCAAACGCAAAGACTCGAAAGTCCCCGCATCGGTCCACCAGCCATCAAGAATGCTGTAGGTCAGCGTTCCTTCCTGCAGGTAGGCATTGTTTACATCCGTGATCTCCAACTCTCCCCGGCGGGAAGGCTTGAGCTGATTGGCTTTGTCAAAGACCGATCCGTCATAGAAGTAAACACCCGTCACGGCAAATTGACTTGCTGGAGCGGAAGGCTTTTCTTCGATGCGAATGAGCCTGTCCCCATCGAAAACCGGAACTCCAAACCGCTCGGGGTTAGTAACACTCTTGAGGAGGATGTGGGCGCCACTGGCTTGCTGTTCAAAATTGGCGACGGCCTGCTTGATGCTACCCGCCAAGATATTGTCACCTAGAATCACGCAGATTTTCTCGCCCTCGGCAAAGTCCTCGGCCAGTCGAAGGGCATCCGCGATGCCGCCCTCACCCTCTTGATAGGCGTAGTTCAACCGCCTCAGTCCGAAGTCCTTCCCATTGGCCAGCAATCGCAAGAAATCACCAGCGTTGCGCCCGCCCGTGACAATGAGAATCTGCATAATTCCCGCATTCACCAATGTCCAAATGGGGTAATAAATCATCGGAACGTTGTACACGGGCAGCAGATGCTTGTTAGTGACTTTCGTCAACGGGTACAGCCGCGAACCTGTTCCCCCCGCAAGAATAACACCTTTCAATTCGCATCCCTCCACGCCGGCGAACACCTCAATGTCGTCCGGGCACTGACCATCTATTATCCTGCCACAAAGTTGCACGCATGATGAGTCATAAAAAGATTCCCGAAATGATAAGGTCAAGCGGGGAAACTCTAATTTAGAAGTTCACTGCTTTGATCTCTGCTCGAATCCCAGGCAATCTTCGGGGGATCTTTCTGAGCCGGACCGGAATGCGTGGCAATGGCGAGACACACCACAAACCATGTGGCATTGGCGGGAACACGCAAGTTGAAATCAACAAAACTATGGCAGAACAACCCCACCGCGCCCAGCGTTGCGCCCATTTGAATCCAGCCCCAGCCATGCCGCAAACGTTTCCCCATATCGCGAAAAGCCGAACGAATGAAAATCGTGATAGCCGCCAAAATCAGCACGAACCCGGGCAATCCGGTTTCCGCGACTGCCTCCAAAACGTCATCATGGGCATGGGCCCAATGGAGGTCCGTAGTAAAACTCAAGTAACTTGGGAAGGCATATTCAAAGCATCCCACGCCGATACCCATCCCGGGATGGCTGCGTATGAGGTGGAACGTATCAACCGCCACGCGCCATCGATCACCAAGCTTTGACTGCAGTGATCCGCCGGTTTCAAGAGCGTCCCAGGAACGACCCGTTACGCTCCCCCTGCTGACCAACCAGGAAAATCCAACGGCGGAAGCCAGCACTACGCCCAGCAGCACGACAAATAAACGCGGGGGCAGGCGGCGCGAGCGGTGTGCCACAAGAATCCCTGCCAAAAGCAACCCTTCAATCACCAGGACGATCGAGGCACCTCGGGAGCCACTGATCCAAATGGAGATAATGACAAGACTCACCCCGCTCCAGAGCAACAATTGCAAGATGATATTCATTGACCGGGAGAGGATATACACAATAGAAATGGGAAGCAGCATTTCCATTAAGCCCGCGTAATTATTGTGATTAACGTAAGGTCCAAAAGGTGCGCCCATCACATGATAGGTCCAATATATGACTCGCCAGGGACTCCACAGCATTTGCGCAATACCCAGGAGGCACAAGGCAACAGCCAGAAGGGTTGTGATCAAGCCAAACCAGTCCAAAGCCCTGCCATTCTCCGGCTGGTTGTTGAGAAGTTGGCCTGCCAGAAAGAAAAAATTGAAATTGGTGACAATCTTAACCACTGCTTCGCGCGTCGCCACATGGTCATAACTCAAATTTGTGACCAACTGCACGACCGCGAGGGCAAGAAATGCCAGGAAGGGCCAATAGAGCGGGGACCAAACAATCTTCAGAACGCCGCGGTGGGCGCAACCCGCCGCCCAAAGAATCAGAGTAAGGACAGACAGTGTCATCAAGGCTGCCCACGCCCATGGCTGCATTGCGCCGAAAGCCCAAGGGGCTCCACAAATGGTGGCAATAAGAAGAATTCGGGCAAGGGTGTGAAAAACTGATTTCGACACTTGGGACCTGTCCTTGGAGGAGGATTCGCCGGAATGAAGCGGGGGGTTTGACGGAAGTGAAATTGTCACTGGACCCCCTGTTGGTTGGCACCGGCTCCGCGGAGGTCCACCGCTTGAAGAGTAACATCGTCCAGCCAGACTGTCCCGGTTATGTCGCGATTGGACATTTGATCTTGCGGCCTCCAGAAAGAAACTCTCACGGCCTGAGTCTGTGGTCGGGTTGTAAACGAAACTCCAACGGGATGCCACGGAGTGGTACCCAGAGTAGGATCACTCGTCTGCGCAGTGCAATCCTGACAACCCATCTCCACCACCCGCAACCGCGGCCCACTGCTGGAGGTGAGATAGTTGGATCGAACGTAAGCCGATAATCGATATTGTGTGTTTGGTTTAATGCGAACAACTTGACCCACCAAGTCATAACTCGCGTTCCGGCCCACCGCAAAATTTATCTTTAGGCACTTTTGGCCCTTGTAAGCGGAAGGGTCGGAAAAATCAAATAGCAAATCCGGGGAACTATCAGTGCGCCAGTCAAATCCGGTGTTCAACGGAACCCCCTCAAAGCTGCCATCGTAGAGGACGTTTGCGTCCTGCGAATTGGCTCCCGGCGGAATTTCGCCAGCGCGCTGGAGATCATCCCATACCGTACCGGCATTCTGGATCTGATTATGGTCAATAAGAAAGTCCAGGAAGGGTTTCGCCACTGTCAGGTTGGGGGAACGATCAGGGCCGGCGAGCATCTGCCCCCAAATCCGCATGGCGCTTTCGTAATCAGCCGTGGACACCAAAAACATCAGGAAAGCAAACCTTGCCGACGCATCTTTTCCGTTGGGGACAACTCCCGTGTAAATCGCTTGCGGATCACGCGTGGCGCGGAGGCACAATCGAAAAGTCGGGTCGAGATAATCGGAGTCCAGATCCAGAAGTCTGCGGAAGTAGCTGAAAGCTTTCTGCGGATGGTCCGTCAGGAGGTAATGATTTCCAATCGCCCACAGCAATCCGGGGGTCGAGGGATTCAGGGCGCAGGCACGCTCAAAGGCGTCATCCGAACACGCCGAGTCTCCGGCGAAATCGCAAGCCGACCCCAAATCAGACCAGAACTCCCAACGCCGCGGGTTAAGGGCAACTGCCTTCCGTAGGGTCTTTACTGCCTCGGGAAGATTGATGTCCGTTGGATCATAGGCATAAGCCAGTCCCATGCTATGGAACAAGTCGGGGTTGTCCGGATCATCACGAAGTGCCTTTTGAATGTCGGGAATGGAATGAGAATCAAGCTGTTCTGCGGACCTTGCCGCGCGCCTGGCTTCATGGGTCAACCAAGCACCGCCGGCAATGATGGGTATCAGGAGCAGAACGACGCGCAGCCAAGGGCGCAAGGACCATTCAAGGATGTGATTGGAGCTACCCCAGATCGAAGCCCCCGCACCAGTAAGGTCAGGGTTGGGAAGTCGACTCATTTCGTGAATGATCCTAGAAAGTGATGTTTGGCGAACGAGCGGGAATCCGGTCCAGTCTCAGCCCCGGATGATCCCGCGTTCGTTCCCGTGACAATTCTGAATGCTCACGCACTACGGGGTGAATCCTTGGACCTTGAACGGCCTGCTCCGGAAGAATGCGATGGATTCGACACGGCGACATCATCGTAATAGGACTCGCGGTAGGGTCCGTAATAGGTTCCATAATACGTGTCGAAGCGCATGTCAACCTTATTGAGCACCATCCCCAGAACCCGGGAACCGGCGTTTTCAAGGATTCGATGAGCCCGGGCAAGGGCCCCCCGCGCCGTCGTCCCACTGGCGACCACCAGAATAACCCCGTCCACCATGGCGGAAAGTACCACGGCGTCGGTAACCAGAAGCAACGGAGGCGAGTCAATGACGATCTGGACAAACCGCTTCATTAAATCCTTCAGAGTGCCCTCCATCATGTGCGACGAAAGCAATTCCGCAGGATCAGGAGGCCGGGGACCCGCCGGCAGCACCCAGAGATTGGGGACCCGCTCATACTGAATCAATACATCATCCAACGAATGTGCCCCCGTCAGGTAGCTGCTTAATCCCTTCTCGTTGGAAACTCCCAGCGTCTTGGCAACGGAGGGACGGCGCAAGTCCGCATCGAGGATCAAAACCGGGCCTCCCCTTTGGGCGAAGGACATTGCCAGGTTGGAGGCAACAGAAGTTTTCCCTTCACCAGCCTGGGCACTGGTAACCAGCAATGTTTGCGGTGGACGGGGAGCGGTGGAGAGCAAAACTGAAGTCCGGAGGCTCCGGAACGACTCTGACAGGGGTGAGGATGGGTGCTTAAGAACAGCCAAACCCACGCCTGACTGGCCCACCGGGTTTAGGGTACGGCCTCCGGCGACTTGCCTTCGCTTGGACCCGTTGGACTCGGCGGGGATGACCGCCAAAGCCGGTGCATTTACGATTCGTTCCGCTTCCTCAGTGGTCCTGACCGAACTATCCAGGGCTTCCTGGACAAATGCCAACGTGATCCCAAGAATCAAGCCAACGAGTAAACCCGCAGTGATATTGCGCTTTCGGTTTGGACTGATCGGATGCACGGGGATGGAGGCCGGGTCGATAATCTGAACGTTGGTAACTTGCAGACTGGCGGCTAGAGTGGCATCTTTCAAGCGCTGCAAAAGGCTCTCATAAAGCTGCTGGTTGATTTCGAATTCCCGCTTCATGATGTTGTGCTCAATCATGCGCTGATTGAGTGCGCCGACTTCCGCCTTCTCTCTCGCCAAGGCATCACCCAACAGCTTTTCCCGGCTAAGGGCCGCCAAGTAATCATTGTGAACTTTGGCAATAGCCTGCTTGCGTGCATTTTCGATCAGGCCTTGCAATTGCGTCATCTGGTCATGCAGCCGAATGACCTTGGGAAAATTCGGCCCATACTGGCCAAGGGCATCCTGGTACGACCCCTTGAGGTCGCTGTATCTCTCTTCCAAATGCTGAAGAACTTCGTTCTGCACGATGATTCCAACCTGGGCTTCGTTGGCTTTCGCCAGCTCATAAAGAGATTGTTTCTGGATCAGGTCGCTCTCGGCAGTCCCGAAGTCCTTGTTGAGCTGCTCCAGCCTCTGATCGTTGATGGTCCCTTTGTCCCCTCCCGTACTGATGATCAGGTTTTGGCGCTCGTAAGCTACCAAAGCCTCTTGCGATTTCTCCATCTTCGCCTTTAACTCTTGTAACTGCGTCTCCATCCCGCGTGAAGCCCGGCCGGTAAAATCGATTCGCTCCTGGAAGTTGGATTCAATATAGTTGTTAACCAATTGATTCGCAACATTCGCCGCCAGCTCCGGATTTCCGCTTTCATAGCTGACGGAAAGAATGCGGCTGTCTTTCAGAGGCTCTACTTTGAGGCCATCCTTAAATTCCGCGATCAATGCCGTTTTGCGTGCCCCGGCGATCTGCGCCGGCGATTGTCCCGAAGCCTTGGATAAGCTGGAACTCTGGGGCTCCGCACGATCAAGCCCCAGTTGCTCCATCGTTGTCCATGACAGGCTGTCGCTCTGCAAAACCTGGATCTGGGTGGTTAGAAATGAGAAGTCCTCCTGGGGAGCCTGGCGGTAAACCTCGCTAAGGGTTTGAAGTTGGGGGTAGTTGGTCTCCACCTCAATGTTCGCCGTCGCTTTGTAAATAGGTTGCATTTTGAAGGAATAAATCGCCGTCAGCACTGAAACGACAACGGTGGCAGTGATGATAGTCGCAGCCCGCTTGACGACGATGTGCCAAAACGTGGCGAAAGTGAAATGCGCGTCGTTCCCCTGCGCCGCCTCCAACTCCAGGGTTGTCGGCATGTAGCTGTTGATTCTCTGCGAAAGATCTCGCCCGATAGGCGATAAAGACTCGTTGTCAGGCACCGTCAAGCTCCCGTTCAGGAAAATCGAATTTTGCCGTACCCATTCTCACTCCAGCCGGTCCTCAGTGGTAAATGACCAAGCTCGATCCGGTATAGCCCGCTACTTGGAGGGCGGTAGACGCCGTCTGGTGCAGGGCCTTGATCCGGGTACTTTCAGGCACATAGAGAATATCGTCCGGTATCAATCTTATATCGGCAATCTGCCCTTTCACCATGCTTTTGTAATCCACCGGAATTTCATTCCGCTTTTCCTCTGGACCGGCAGGATCGCGACGCAGGATGGCAATTCGTCCTTTTTTGGCAAAGGTCGTCACATCGCCGGCCATGGCCAGGGCTTTAAGCACCGTAATTTGAGTACGGGTTTCGTTCAGTACGTATCCACCCGGGCGGGTCACAGCCCCCATGACATAAATAAGCTCAGCGCGCTGGACCGTCACTCTATCCCCTGGATAAAGGAGGATATTTGTCTTATCATCGCCCGTCTCCACCAGCTTGTGAATGTCCAAAGTAAAGGGCTGCCCCTTGGCGGAGGGATTCACGCCTCCCGTCTGGACGCTATCGGCAAGGTCGGCGCGTAGGCCAATATCTCCCCGCGTAATGATTGCGTTGTTGCCCGCCTCAGGTGCAAGCCCACCCGCCTCAACCAGAATATCAAGCAACCGGGTGGGGCCGTAGATCGGATATGATTGCGCTTTCTTAACTTGCCCGGAAACCGTTACCGCATGCTGCCGCGTTTCTTTAAGTGAAACGGTTACATGCGCGTTATTGAGCATCCCGGCTTCACGAAACTTGGCAGCAATCAGGGCAGAAAGTTGATCCATGGTTTCGCCGGCGGCGGCAATCGGCTGCTGCAACAAGGGCAGGGTTAGAAATCCATTGGAACTGACTCGATAAGTGCGGGTAACTTCCGGCACGTCCATGACGTAAACATCCAACAGGTCTTCCGGGCTCACCGTGTAATCGTTGACCAGAGTCTTGGTCACGGTGGCGGAACCCACGGGCGATGGGGTCTCCTTCGCGGCCACCATCGACGGCGCGACCGGCGCGGCCTTCACTTCCTGTGCGCGGACCGGGGTAAACCCGGCAAGGAGATAAACCGCCAAGCCCAAACCTGCAACCATCGCGGATCTTCTGATTTTCATAATCGCCAGTTGTTTCCTGCCCATGGATCCCACCTCACTCCACAACATGCAACATGAATTCAAACCATTTTCTTCGATCGCCGCTCGCTTGGCGGCAGTTTCCAGCGCTCGTTGCCCACCCGATAACCTGCAATCATTATATCTCACCATATCTCACCAGACTTGGGCAGTTGACGATTCCGCAGGATACCCAGTATTTCTCATGGCCAGGAATCCATAGGGGTGAATTTGGGGGCGTTCTCGGTCTCTAAATCGTCCGCTTGGGCTCAAGCCGTCTGTCCTGGGATAGTCTGTTTATTCGCAGCCTCCGGGGCAATCGCCCTTCAGCAGGAAAGTCGGGATAGGGTAGTCAAGCGACAGGGCACAAAGCTCGTACCACGACGGCGGGTAAAGCGAGGACAGGCATCTTTTAGCCACTCTGCGACGCGAAAACCCTCGCAATAAAACCTCCCGTAAACCCGGCGGAATCAGGATTCCGCCCTTGCCATCTTCCACGGATTGATCGCCGCCATCTTTCGCAGCCTGTTTCAATAATACTTAAGATGACATCGTGTGTTCGCGGGCACTGGCTCTTGCAAACACTCGACCGTAAATCCGGCGAGGCTGTACTGCGCTATCGCGCTGGATTCCGGCATGTTGCGCAAACAAATATTGACGAGCAGTAGTATATGTTTGCGCTTCCGGGTTGTCAATACCGGGTGGGTTCGTTGTCACGGCAAAGCGGGGTGTCCTAAGGTGCCGCACGCTCAAAGGTGTGGCGGCCCTTCGGCATTGTTCGAATACCTGAAACTCGTTGGCGAAGACCTGATGGCTGCGGCTTTGTAATCCACTCTGAATGAAACAATTGAGCGGATACAAGCCGCGACCACACATAGGGGCCAGCGGCCCTGGCCCTCGGCCGAACGGCGTTCGGCCCTACATCGCGCGCCAGATATTTGCTGAAAAAACAGGATTGTACGAACTTGCAAGGCATTGTTAGGTGCGTTTCGCCTTACTTTGGGGTTCTCAGCATGACGATGGCAATGTATTTATTAACACCCCAAGGAGGAAAGGCTGCGGAGTAATCCCGCCGGGGCGGGATTACTCCGCACGATCCACTGATTGTCAACACAAAGCTCCCCGCACGTGTTCCTCGAAGCGACGAATTTGCCTTTCCGTGACGACAATTCCTATAAAGCGCGCAAGAAAGCTACGAGGTCATCCTTTTCCTGGGCGGCCAGGTGGAGCTGTTGAATAAGGTTGAAGTATTCCACCGTATCCTCAAGGGTGAAGCACCGCCCGTCGTGCAGGTAGGGTGGGGAGTCCTTGATGCCTCGCAAGGGGAACGTCTTAATGGGACCGTCGGCATCCATCAACATGCCATTCACCATTTCCTGCCTGTAAAACCGCTCCGCCCTGAGGTTGTGCATGCTGTTATCGGTGTAGTAGGGGGCAGGATGGCAGAAAGCGCACCGGCCCTTTCCGTTAAAGATGGCCTCACCGCGTAGTTCACTTGGGGTGGCCTTGGTGCGATCGAGTTCGCCGTAAATATCAAGCTTGGGAGCGGGAGGGAAATCCAGGATCTCCATGAATTCCGCCATGGCATGAACCTGGGAACCCCTTTCCAGAATGTTAACCCCTTTCTTGGCGGCCATGGCGATGTCGCCGTCGAAATAGGCGGCGCGCTGTTCAAATTCGGTAAAGTCCTCCACCGTTTTAAGGGCACGCTGAGAACCGAAGAGCCGTTGGATGTTCACTCCCCGCAGGGAAGGCGTTTGGATGCGGTGCCTGAATTCCTGGGGTCGGATGTCTCCCACCAGATGGTTCGCCGCGTTGGTATGGCCGTTCACATGACAGTCGAAACACGTTACGCCCAGGCTCGGGCGGTCCGTCCGCCGGTCCTCCGTCGCATTGAATTGCTGTTGGGGAAACTGGGTCACCAGAAGGCGCAGACCTTCAAGCTGCTTGGGGTTCAAAATCCCATTGAATATCTCATAGTAGTTATCGATGGTAATGATGCGTCCTTTAGCCACATCACCAAGGTCGGGCCGGGTGGTGAGGTAAATTGCGGGGGCCGGGTCTGGAATGAATTGTTCAGGCAGATCGAAATCCAAATCAAACCGAACCAGCCGGGGCAGTGGTTTCGTGGTCATGTCCGGAAAGAGCATGCCCCCTTCCGCGTGGTCGGCAAACGGTAACGGTTTGTACGGGAAAACCCCCTTCTCTTTGATTTGTTCGGGGGACATGTTGTTAAGCTGCTCCCACGTCACGCCTCGGAGGTTGGCTGTCGGTCCCACGGGGATGGGTTTCCCCCCCGACATGAAAACCTCGCCCCTGGTTCTCTTGGCGAGCACATAACGGGAGCTCAGCATTTCCATGTGCTCTTTGGCTCGCGCGGCTTTTACTGCCATGCGTGCGGCTTTGATTTGGTCGAAGGAAACATCCTGATTCGTCGGTCCATAGCTGGAGACGACCGTCCCCTGCTGGGCATGAACGAGAACCGTGGCGGCCCCCACGACCAACAGAATACAGATCCCAATTAACATCATGGAGTAGGTCTTTTTTCCGCTCATTCTGCAGTCCTCCTTGCTCTGCTCTAGTTTGGGCCGACACGCCGAAACCTGCGTGACGGTCGGCCAAAGAACCGGAATTTCCATTACCGACCTCCGGCCCCACGGCTAACCTACACCTGACCGCCGCGGGATGCAATTGTACTTATCGGGTGGCTTCGCGACTCGGGATTAGGGTTTAGGGATTCGGGATTCGGGCACCGGGGTGGGCCTGAACGGTCGCCGACATGCCAATGCCGCAGAGGGCGCAGGGAAAACAGAGAAGTTGTGGTTTGCAAGGCTTCGCGCCTTTGCGTGTTGGCGTGGCGTCTTCAGTGCGGCGTCTTTGGGCTTTGGGCGCCTCTCGCGCAGAGGTTGTGGTATGCTCTGCGCAAATGGACGGAAGAAATAAACTCTACTTTGGTAATAACCGGAGTATTCCTCGCGAATACGTCGCGGATGGGGTGCCCAAATGACACCGGATAAGTTGAAGAGGCTCACTTACTCAAAGTATCTTTTCAGACGGGCTAAGTATTTTCAGCAATTAGGAAACGAGTTGTCATCTGCAGAAGCGGTGCTTGCAGCCCACGATGCGGCTGAAATGTTGATGCGCGTCATTACCGACCATCTGGGTGCCAGTCCAGCAGACAAAATCATGGACTTCTGGAAGCTTGTCAAAGACAAAACTGGCTCAGAGCCGCCTCATAAAGGGGCAATGGACAGGCTCAATAATCTTCGCGTAGGATTCAAGCACAAAGGTAATCTGCCCAATTCGAGCGTTGTCGCAGACCTCATGCCTAGCGTGGCGGCCTTCTGCGCGGAAAGTGCGGAGCAGTATCTAGGAGTTGACTATGAGTCAGTGAGCTTAATCGATCTGATTCCAAATGCAGAGGCGCGTGACAAAGTGAAGGAGGCAGAAAAGGCCAAGGCCGAAAGCAACATTCCCAACGCCTTGCTTGCCCTCGGTATTGCCTTCGATAAGCTACATGATGAAGCTCGCAAGAGGGACAGCCTTGGCCTGATTCCGCAATTCCATGGCAGGTCTGACGTGGACCAAGCACATATTAGAGCTGTCCGGCAGGTAATTGACACGGTGAACATAATGATATTGGGCATCCATCCACCGAGGTTGCGTCGCTTTTCGGCGTCCACTCCTATACGTACGTACGCGATGTCAGGAGCGATGCAGGTGAGTTGGCCCTATGACCCGGGGCGGCTGGGCTCGGACGACTATGACTTTTGCCATCAGTTTGTCATCGACTTCGCCTTGCGACTCGCGGGTTCGGGTTGAGCAAGCGTAGCGCGGCATCTCTCAGTTTCAAATCTTCCTGTTCTAACCTGGTGGCCAACCCACGCAGTCAATGGCCAGTTACCGCCTCAGTATGATAGCCCCTTCGCAGGCTGCACTCGAAGCCGCGAAGCGGCGGCAGATTGTGGCCCATGGCACCAGCCATGGGAATAATGCGCAAGAAGAGGGACGAGCCCCGGCAGGGGCGGCAGAAATCATGGACTACTCGTTTGCCGAAGACGTTCTTTCGCCCCTGCCGGGGCTCCCACAGCAATTGCGAGCGCGTCTTTTTCCCACGGCTCTCGCCATGGGCCACATTCTGCCGGCCCTGCCGGGCCTAAGTCCCCACCGCCGGGACAAAGCCACGGCGCCCAGCCTGCACCCCTATAATATAGCCTCCATGAGAATATTTCAGTTGACAAGCCAGGTAGCCGGTATACACTAGATGCTGAGGCCAGCTCCCGCTGGCGGACCGGCAAGACCGCGGACCTATACAACGGGTCGGCGCAAACCATAATGACAGGTGTCAGGTATCGGGTATCAGGTGTCAGGGGAAAAGCAGAATCCCGTCCTGTGGCGCGATGCCCGAATCCCGTGTCCCGAATCCCGCCCCCTGACACCTGGCACCTGACACCTACTCTATGGAGGTTCTTACATGTCGCTCATCAAAAAGCACGCAATGACCGCAGAGAAACTCGCCGCGAACCGGCGGAACCAGAAGTTTTGCCATGGTCCGGTAACGGACGAGGGGAGAGAGCGCATCCGCGCCGCCCTGCGGCGTTTTGGTTACAACGCACCGGCGGAGGAGGCGGCGATGCGCGCCCTGGGCGAAGAGCCCGCCGACTTCCAGGAACTGCTGGAAGGGCTCTGGGAGGAATGGGATCCCGCAGGCGCCTCGCAGGAGGGCGTGGTGATCTCCCTGGCGCGGGCCCTGTGGCTGATGAATCGCGCCGCCCGCATGCAGGAAGGCTACGCCGTGCGCCAGGCCACGGAGGTGAGCAGCGGGCGGCAAGACCGGTTGCACGTGCAGATGATGCGGCTGAAGATGACGGAGGAGAGACTACAGCGGGTCGCCCAGGCGGTGGCCAATGAGCACTACGTCACCACTCCCGAGGACCTGGAGAGGATGAAGAACCTGCACCAGGAGGGCGTGTTGAAGGAGATGGGCGAAATTGCTCTGGCCCTTTTGTATCAACTTCAGCCGCCGGGCACGGGTGAAGACGGGGTGGACCGAAACGAGCAGCAACGCCGGGTCCTCGTGAGGATCAAGGAGATCTTTGGTCTGAATTCCGACACTCCGCCCAAGGTGAGAGTACCGCCAGGTTCGAGCCAGCCACAGGACTGCCAGCAGGATGGCGGCTCTACCGAGATGCCGCCAAGCTCCAGTCCGGCACCGGCCGACCTGCCAACCGCTTCAGGACAGGTTCCGGCTGGCGCTACCCAACCAGCGCGGACGGAGGTGCGATATCCCAGGATCACGGCGGAGGAATGGGAGGCACGGGAGCGGCCCCGCCAGCTTCTGGAGAATCTCCTCACGCGGCAGGTGGAGACTTGCAAGGCGCAGCGCAAGGCCATCCTCAAGGAGTCCGTAAAGGGTCCGTCGCCTTACGAGCGCGCTGCGGAAATCGCTCCCACTCACGCGGACGCGCGCCTGATGCGGCGAATGCAGGATTCCAACCTTCGGGAAGCCCGACGGCTTACCAACCTGCTGCTGAAAATTAAACGCTACGAGCGCCAGAGGGAAGCATCAGCGAAAACCGAACCTTTCCAAGATGTACCTGAAACAGAAGGAGTTAGCCTTTTAGAGTAAAAATGTCATAAGGCTTTATTCCATTAGAACTAAACCACTTAGCTCGAAACACGGGATCCGGAGAGAAGAAATGGGTACGGCTTTCCAAGATGTGCTAGAAACAAAAGGGGTTAGCGATGATTAACGGAAACCGCACGAAAATGTATATTATTGAAACTAATATAGTTGGTCAATTTCATGGTGGGCAGAACCGTGAAAAAAAAGGGGCAAAAAACGGGGTCAATTATCGCTAAGTTATTGAAAACACATATAGAAAAAATGTCAACTTTTCGCCTTTCCATGATATTTATGAAAACAAACGAGTTAAGCCACGCTTTCCAAGATGTTGATGAAAAGAAAGGAGATTGCTGTTGGGCACGAGATCGGAGAGAATTGATCATTGGTGCAGGCGGCAAAGGCAACACAGAGCCGGAATTCTCACCACGGGTTTGGAAGGGCGAGGCTTCACAGTCTGCGGAAAAACCATGGCTATTGCACGCCCTGAAAGGGCATAAGTTAATAGCCGGGGGCAATGCCCCATAAGCGCTAAGATCATCCTTGATCTCTCTCGGCAAATCCATGATAAGCGATTTAGAATGAATGCAAAGCAGGGATTTCACCACAGAGGCCACAGAGATCACGGAGAGCAGGTGGAGAAAACCTGTGCTTCAACAAACAAGGAACCGCCATCCCCGCCCGTTAAGGCAGAAGCGCTTTCCTCTGTGGTCTCTGTGCGCTCCGTGGTGAATCTCTTATTTGAGGGTCAGTTGTTATCTTTGCGCTTATGGGGCAACGCCCCCGGAATTCGTAACGTTCAATTCCCGACCCCGAAGGGGTCGCATTACTCCAATGCCGGATGCGCGAAACCTGAGTGGGACCTGAGTGATTCCAACATGGAATCGACCCTTTCAGGGTCGGACCTGTCGATGGCACGTCTTCCGGGGGCGTTGCCCCCGGCTACTCAATCAATCCCCTGCGGGGATTCAAGGATCGGCACAGCGGGCGGGACGCGCTACGTCTGAGGGAATCCAGGCTTCCACTCTTGTGTCGCGCACCAACAGAGGCCGCATAGCTTGACACGCAAGTCCAGTCAAACTAGTATCAGGACTTACACTATGACCGATAATGCCAACGTAGTTAAGCCAGATTTAGGCGAGGCCACGATCACGGTGCTGGGGCTAGGCCATATCGGGCTTCCCACGGCGCTGGGATTGGCCGAATTGGGGCACCACGTGATCGGCGCGGACGACGACGCCAGCAAGGTGGAGCGCATCCGGTCGGGGGATCCAATCTTTTATGAGCCCGGCCTTGCCGACTTGTTGGCGAAGCACCTGCAAAGCGGCAGGTTTCAGCCCGTCAACGAGGTGGATTCCGCCGTTCAATCGGGCACCATCATCTTCATCTGCGTCGGCACCCCGCAAAAAGCCAACGGCCAGGCCGACCTCGCCCAAGTGGAAGCGGTGGCGCGGGTGGTGGCGCGCAATCTGAATGGCTACAAACTCATCGTGGAAAAGAGCACGGTTCCGGCGATAACCGCGCAGTGGCTGAAGCGAACCATTGTGCGCTATAACCTCGGAAAGCCGCCGGTGGCGGAGGGCGAGAGCAAGTCCGGCCAGCCTACCCCGGCGCCCCCGGATTTTGATGTTGCCTCCAATCCTGAATTTCTCCGGGAGGGCAAGGCGCTGGAGGATTTCTTCCGGCCTGACCGCATTGTTTGCGGAGTGGAGTCCGAGCGGGCGCGCCGGATCTTGACAAGCCTTTATAGCCCCCTACAACGGCCGATAGTGGTTACCGACATCAGCACGGCCGAA
>JARLGN010000624.1 GCA_031292775.1 Acidobacteriota bacterium
CACTTTTTCTTGCCCTTTGTTATCAATCGGTTATTGGGAGCGATTCTCATTCTTAATCTCTTTCAGTGTGTGGGCACCACCGTCCGATCTCGCGGGCAAATTGGCCCTTCCCTAGTCCCGCCGCGACCGTGCTTGCCATCATGGGTTCGGCGCCCGACGCTGCTCGCCTTTCCGCCCTCAGACCTTCCCTGCCCCTCGTCACGGTTAACCCGTTCCTGGCTTCGATGGTGGGGCCGCGCCTCTGCCACCCTTGGTGCGCAATTCCACCCAGGCACAGTTCTCCGTTCCCTCCCCCTGCATGGTGGCATCCATAGCCTAGTACGATTTCTTCGCTTTTCCTGCCGGTAGGAATAATCGTGTCGAATTCTTCTCGCCGGACGCGCATTACTCACCAACCGCTGGAAAGGGCGGAGCTGAACAGGCGCGGAAAAACCCTTCGGGACCGCTCGTCATTGATCCCCGCAGGGGATCGATATAGTAGCCGGGGGCAACGCCCCCGGCTATTATTTTGTGCCCTTGCAGGGCGTCGAGAAGACCACGAGTCTTTCCGCAGCCTGTGAAGCCCTGCCCTTTCATGCAAATCCCAAATGTGATAAGAGGTCCGGACTACTCCCAGGCCTCCAACTCTGGAAGTCTTATCTCGGCCACCGCGCTTCCAGCGGCGGGAAGTTTGGAAACGGGACATGGGGTTCCGATTGATACCAATATGCGGTGGAAGCAATATCATCCGCGAGGGGTTGGTATCGCTTGTTCGGCCACCATCCCAAAGCCTGCACATCGACGCGCAGATCGCGCCGGAAGCACACGGGATCCATGATATGCCAGCGGTAGAGGCTCCATTTTCTCGGACCGTTTCCCTCCTCCCGTTTTAGCGTATTGCCCGTGTACGCGGTCGAGTAGACCTCGGGAAAACCGTAGCTGCCGCCGAAATAATCCTCCGTTCCGGTGCCGCAAATCGTTGGGAACTCGCTGTCGCCATCAAAGTAAAACTTAACTTCTCCTTCTCCGAACCAACCATCGGATAGTTGAGACCAGGCCAGAAAGGTCCCGACGTATCGACCATTGCCGCGAACGCCGTCCAGAATGGTATGCACAGGATATGACCGCTTGGTTGTTTCGCGCCTCCACTGGGCATGAAAGTAACCAACCTGTTCGGGAACCTGCGTTTTCAGGAAATCAATCTGATACGTCATTATCTTCAGATCCCTGGACAGTTCATTGGTAAAGGTTACTTTGGCGTGCCGCTTGAAAGGCATGGGCCAATAACAGTTCAAAGCCGCCGTGGGATTGACGATCACAGGAAGCGAATTTACTGGCGCGAACCGGTCATTCCCCACGGCGAAGAAGTCGGTTAAAGGGACCTCTATGGAAGGCGATTCCTCATGGTCCCAGTAAAATCGAAGGACACACCCGCGCCCGTTGTTGACCCAGTTTGCCTCGGTGGCCATCCAAATATGTTCAATCACTCCCGGGCCCTCAACGTCCATGATGACCAGGGTTTCACCCGCCTTGGGCTGGCAAAAAGGATTGACCTTCCACCCCTTGCCCAAATCCGACGACGACGCAGAGAAAGGAAGATTGGGATCGCTGGGATTGGGCGTGGTCCGCGCCCCCATGCCCTTTTCGCCTGTTGGATTTTCCGGGGAGACCTGGCGGCTTTCGGCGTCAACCAGGACGGGAAGCATTCCCAGCCCGGGATTGAGCCAGGGAGTTTGCACCATATCGGGGCGGCCGAAGGTTGGCCCGGAACCCGCCAAAGACAGGCTCGATGCTCCCCAAAGAGTTTTTAGGAATCCATTCCGCGTGATCTTGTTCACACTGCCTCCTCGCCAAAAGTCTGTAGCCGCTGATGCGTGCGTGACGCTGCGCTGAGAAAAATCGGAAACATCGGCATGGCGCTGCTTCGGACCAATTCCTAACCTGCCGGAAGTCGTCAAAAATCAAAAATCAGCTCTTGCCGGGTTGGAACGGCATCACGGATAACGCCCAATTGGATGGCCCGTCTTGGACAGAAGTGCAGCAAACATCATGTGGATGTGAAGTGCTGGGCAGCGACCCCCGCGAGTTTAGAGACCGTGCTACGTTGCGGACTTCACTTGATTGAGGAGGCTCCCCACAATCCTCATCGTCTTCTCCGAATTTAAGACCGCCCGGAGATAGTCCAGCAGTTCCTTTTCCGACCTGATCTTCAGAGGCTCGATAGGAATAGTGGAAGGGTAGTCGGGGAGGTGCAATTCCTCAAGGGACGGCGCGGAAACCGGATACGTGTCGGCACCGTGTGAAATGGAAAAAAGGCCGTAGGTATAATTGTCAAGCGTGGGGGCGACCACATAGAACGTATGGATGAAGTTCCCATCTCCATCAGTTCTAGTACTAACGCGCCCCTCCAACAGGTGGCCAGTCCTATTCCCGAGCGCCGCAGCTTGCTCCCGCAGGATTGCCACTGGAGGCACCACTTTGGATTGCTCAATTTCCGGCCAGAGATCGGGGATTGCGTTTGCCATGGTTCAGGCTCCTTCTACAATTCTACCTCAAATAACAGCGGGAGGTGGTCGGAGAAATCTTGATTGTTGGGCCTGCCGTTCTCAAACAAAAGGGAGGTTTCTCCGATCTTCGTTGGAATTCTAACCTTTTTGCCGTCGAAACGATCCATGAGTTCCGGCCGGACCATTACTTGATCAAAAACGTTCCAGTAGTAATTTACAAGCTCCGACCGCTCATAGTAGTACGTGCCAGGCGGGCCATCCTGACGATCTCCAAACTGCGCCCACATGGGATTGAAGAAGAACGGGTATTGCCGCGACATCACCGTCTTGCTCTTTCGGGAAGCAACCTGGCGGCTCATCACCGCATTCAACCCGTTGGCGCTTACGACACCCTTCTCGAAAGGGTTCATGTTAAGGTCCCCGACCAAAAGTGTTCGTTGATGGCCGACCTTCACCTCTTGCTCCATAATGGTTCGTGCGAACTCGGGACATTGAAGTGCTAGGCTATCTTCAGACTGATAGAGTTTGCTTGGAAGATGCGCAGCGACGAGGAGGATTTCCAGTCTGGATGGCAGTTTCAATTGACGGATGGAGACATAGTCATCTTCGGCCTTTGGCGTCAGGAAGGTCGAAGAGAAGCGAGCGAAAATCTTGATGCGCTCGCATTGGCCGGGCGCATATTGGAAATCCTGTGCCCCTCCGGAGTTCAAATGCTCAATCAGGCTCGCCGGACTATCGGCAAATTCACTCAGGATAATGACGTCGATATCATGGGCCCTAGTCAGCGCGCAAATCTCCGAGTACAGAGGCTTGCTGTTGGTATTCCAGTACAAGAATTTAACCATTTGGCATCAGTGACAATTAAGTATTAACTCGTCGGCGCGCATTCTATCACAGCAGATAAGGACACGTGCCGTTCTTCCCTTTATGGCAAAGGCTTAAGCTACATGAATGGCTGAATCCCGTCGGCAGATTCTGTTCTCCCTGCGGTACGTGACTAAACTCGCGTTTGACGAAGACCTGCCCGGCTGAAGCCGGTCTCTACGAAAGGCCGTCCGCCTGCGCCCACCCATCCTACCTGGCAAATAAGTTTCATCATTTGCAAGGCCCTTCCTCTTCCCATTAGCAGGCAACTTTCAGTGGTTCGCTGATAGTGGCTTCTTCCATTGTTGGCAATGACATGGCCTGCTGTGATCGCTTGAAACGAATACAAATGGAAAAGAGAATAGCGCACGGCAAGGGCTGCGGTGACCGTCGTTACCCGCTTTCGCCAAAGCTCGTGGGCCAAGCCCGCGCCCCATGGATGACAGAGAGGATTTGAATTTGATCCTGGGTATGACGATAGACAACGATAAAGGGGGTATGGGCGATGCTGAGTTCACGGGTCGCGGGGACACGGCCAAGGTGCCCGGCGGACGGATAGCGGCTCAACATC
>JARLGN010000625.1 GCA_031292775.1 Acidobacteriota bacterium
AATGGGATCGGAAACGGGCCGCACCACAAGCTGGCCGGGTGTCTCCTTGACGTTCGCAACCTCCTCCGCAATGGTCTTGCCGGTGGGAGTCATCTGCGTTCCATCAATCAAACCAGCCGCCAGCAGGTTCCTGGCAATCACCGGAATTCCGCCGGCGTGATGAACGTCCACTGCTACGAAGCGCCCACCGGGTTTCAAATCCGCGATGATCGGCGTGCGCGAACTGACGACATCAAAATCTTCAATCGCCAGGGGGACATTGGCTTCGCGCGCCATGGCGAGCAAGTGCAGCACCGCGTTGGTGGAACCGCCGGTGGCAGCGACGCTGGCAATGGCATTCTCAAAAGCTTTACGCGTCAGGATATCGAGCGGTTTAACTCCGCGCTTCAACAGGTCCATTACGATCTGGCCGCACTGAAATGCCGCTTCATCTTTCTTGGGGTCGAGTGCGGGAATGCTATTAAATCCCATGGGCGAGAGACCAATGAATTCCATTACCGTTGACATGGTGTTGGCCGTGAACTGCCCGCCGCACGCGCCTGCTCCCGGGCACGCATGGTCTTCCAGATTCTTCAGTTCCTTATCGGTCATCAATCCCGCGGCATTGGCGCCGACCCCTTCGAAAACGTCGCCCACGGTGACGTCGCGGTCCTGGAAGCGTCCGGCGGCGATGGACCCTCCGTAAAGAAGCACGCTGGGGACATTCAACCGGATCAGCGCCATGGCTCCGCCGGGAATAGTCTTATCGCAGCCGACCAAAGCGACCATGGCGTCAAACATGTGTCCGCGCCCCACCAGTTCGATGGAGTCCGCCACGACCTCGCGGCTGACCAGCGAAGCCTTCATCCCCTCGGTGCCCATGGTTACGCCGTCGGAGATTGCAATGGTATTGAGCTCCATGGGAGTGCCGCCCGCCGCGCGTACGCCCGCCTTCACTTTTTCCGCCAGCGCCCGCAAGTGGAAATTGCAGGGCATGGTTTCAATCCAGGTGTTGGCGATTCCCACAATCGGCTTGGCCAGGTCTTCGTCGGTGAACCCGATGGCTTTCAACATGGCCCGAGCCGGAGCGCGATCCCGGCCGTCGGTGATGATGTGACTGCGATGCTTCAAATTGTTCGGCATGATTGCCTCCCATGGATGATAAATACCCTTGCGGTCAAACTCGTAATAACCGGAGACTCGCAGTATTGGGGCAAGTTGCCAGCGCGCTGCGGGCGTGCGACCTGCTATTCCTGCCTATATGCCCATCATAACACTACCTTGCCTCTGTAGCGCCCTCAGGGGTAGACTATGGACTTCCTAAAACGAGGTTCCCTTCCTGGAATCCTTGGGGTCCGGCAAGGTGGATCCCTCCCGATACCCCGTGGGGGCGGGGGTTGACCCTCCAACCTTTTCGAGGCACACACTATGCAAGATGAACTCATCCCAGGCCATTCACCCGCCGCAGTGGAACCCGAACCGGCGGCAGACCCGGCAGCATCCCAGGGCGCATTGCTGTTGCCCTACGAAGAAAGCTGCAAAAAAGTGCGGGAGCTGGCCTTGCGTCAACTCAACCGTTTCATTTCCTACGAAGCCAAGGTCTTGAAGGGTGACGATGGCAACGCCATCCATGACATGCGGGTAGCCAGCCGGAGATTGCAGCAGGTTCTCGACCTGCTCTATCCCAAGCCACGCCCGCAGGAGTTGCGACGGCTGCGCCGCCAGATTCGCGGCTGCCGCCAGGCGCTCGGAGACGTGCGCAATTGCGACGTCTTGCTGGAGTTTGTAGGGGGTTCGCTGAAAAGAAAGCGGGCCGCGCGGCGCGAGGCCTGGACGGCGGTGCAACATTTTCTGATGATGCGGCGGTCCAAGAGCTTTCTGCGCGCCGTGCGCAAATTAAGCAAGATCAACCTTACAGACTTTTACGTGAACCTGAAGGAATTCCTCCATCAGGACAAGGCACACGATCACCTGGCCGATCATCACGCTGATCGTGTTGAGGCGCCGCACCCCAGCTTTGCCCATGACCTGATTGCAGCGCTGGAATCCGATTGGGGCCGTTTTGAAGAACAGATTGAGCATTCTCACCGCGATGCCCGTCCTAACGTCATACACGGCGCGCGCATTGCCACCAAGCGGCTACGCTACCTCCTGGAAGTTTTCCACGAATTCGGCGTTCCCGGCAGCGCCGATGCCCTGGTGTGGCTCCGCCAACTGCAAAACCATTTGGGGGATTGGCACGACCTGGAAGTTCTGGAGCAGATGATGATTGAGATGCTGGCGCGCCCGGAATACCTGCGCGAGCACCTGCCCCTGGCGATGGAAGTGCAAAAGCTTATTCTGCGCAACCGGGAAAGCAAAGTTGGGTTCGAAGAGAAGTATGCGAAGATGTCCCGGGACTCCGTGGAAATGGACCGGTTGAAAGAGTGGATTTCCTACTTGGTGGCGTCGCCATCGACAGCTCTCGCCAAGGGTTGATCCGCAAGCGGTGCTTCCTCCACGGTTGAAGCGGCCAGCCTGGTGGGCGAAGGCATCTCCAGAACCCTTTTTGCCGCTGCCTCCAGAGGCTCCTCCGCCGGGGGGGTCGGAACGGAAAACAGCGGTTCCCGCGGTTCCCCGCTCAACACTCGTGCCACTCCCGCTCGCAGGTGTTCAAACACGGTGCGCACGTCGGGCGTGGCGTCGATGATTTCGAAGTTATATTCCTTCGCCAGGCGCTCAAATTCCGCCAGCAACTCTGTTTGGTACTTCCGGAAGCTATCGTACATATCCTCGCTGGGATGAATATCCATGCCGGACTCCCAATAATCGAATCCTCGGGAGAACACCACGCGGGGAATGAGATCGTCCACGCCAGTACGCAAATAGAAGGTCGCGTCCGGCTTCAGGGCAAAGCCATAAGCGTTCCGAATCCACCGGGGATCCGCGCCCCGCACGATGGCCCGTGCCATTAACGAATAGATATAGCGATCGGTGAGCACCACAAAGCCGGCCCGCAGCGCGGGAACGATTTCATGTTCAAGGCGGTCGGCGAAGTCCGTGGCATAAAACAAACTCAGGGTAATCCGCCCCAGGGTGTGCCCTTCTTTGGCTTGCTGAATGCCTTTACCTGCGAGCTCGGAGCGCTTGATCGCGGTGTCCAGAACCGCCCTGCCTTGTTGCTCCAGCCAGGGGCGCAGCAGGCGGATCTGGGTGGACCGGCCCACGCCGTCCGTCCCTTCAATCACAATCAGTTTGCCAGGCAATTCCGCCAGGTTCATTCCCGGCAGAGGGGCGGCATAAGTCTCTCTCACGGCGCTACCCTCAATCTCTTGGCTTGGGCCAGTTTGGCTTTGACAATCTGCCGCATGTAAGTCTGCTGCTCCTCGATGGGGCGGGTGGCGTCCACCGTGGTGAGGTCGTACTCCGGAACCATTTTTTCGTACTCATCCAGGATGCGCCCCTGAAAGATGCCGAAACTCTCCTCGGGATCCTCGCTCAAGCCCAGGTCCAGCCCCGCCTCGTAAAACTTCACCCCGCTGCGTCCCTCCAAAATGCGCTTCATGGCAACGTCCAGCGGGACGCGGAAGTAGAATGCCGCGGTGGGCTTTACGGCAAAACTGTAAAGCTCGCGCACCCACTGGGGATCCATGCCGCGCACCACATCGCGCCCGAACGCCGTGTAAATGTAACGGTCGCAAAGCACCACGGCCCCAGCCTTGAGCAAGGGCAGAATGTTGTGCTCCATGCGGTCAGCAAAGTCTGTTGCGTGAATCAGGGAGAAAGTGGAAGGTGTAAGGGTTTGCTTTTTCTTGCCTCGTTTGGTGGTTTCGCGGACCAGCGGCGAAGAGTTCCACTCGCTGAAGACCACACCGTAGCCTTCTGCCTGCAGCCATTGATGCAGAAGCATGAGTTGGGTGGATTTTCCTGAACCGTCGATTCCCTCTACTACAAACAGTTTGCCGGGAAAACGATGCTCGCCGTATCGTTTCATGAAGCCACTCCGATAAATGAACCCGTCATGTAATTGGAACGGTATTGTAACATAAGCCCAAAGGGAGCGGGAAAGATGCCCGAATGAAGCTGGTGGTGCAATGCGGCGGCGCCGCAACCAAGAATATTCTGTAGGGGCCAGCCTCGTGCCTGCCCACCCGGGACCGAGTCGGCCCCCTTTGGGCACCCGCGAGCCATAGGCGCCAGGATAATCGCTGTTGACTGCCAGCCCGCAAGGCGGGCGAAAGACCGCAGCCTATAGCGTGAGCTATGGGTGCAGCGTTCACCCACTAATTCCACCGAGCCCCGGGGCGAAAGAGCACGCCGCGCACATTTACCAATCTGTTTGCTAACGCGATTCTCAGCACCAAGGGTCGCGAGCCTCTCATCCCAGCAGCGCTTCAAAACGATCTTCTTGCCTGCCTTGCGGGAGGAATTCACAGCCTATCTCAAAAAGAACGGCGTTGCCTGCGATGAGAGTTACATTTGGGCGTGATTTCTTTCGCCCCTGCCGGGGCTTGGTGGGTAGGCCGGGGCGATTCTCCCACGGCTCCCGATCGAAGACATCGGGACAAGTTGCGCCATGGGCTACGGTCTTACGCCCGCTTTGCGGGCTAAAGCAAAAACCTTCCACCCTTGCCCAGGCCGTGGGCGTGGGTTTTGCCTGGTCCCACTCTGGGGCCCACCAACCTCGTCCCGCTTGTTCGACCGCCGCTACAAATCGAGGCCCTCGCCAGGCTCAATCACTGGCTGTCCACAGCGTGGTCCGGCGCACCGAGATCCGCAAGCTGCTTGTCCAAATCCGTAAGTGCGCTTTGGAGCATCGCCCGATGGCGCGGGTGCTGACTGGCCTGTAACTGTTGTTGCACGTGGGCGCGACCCAACAGAAGCGTTTCCTTCTTGCGCATCGCTTCTGCCGCTTCCAAACTTATTTTCTTCCTGGCAGTTTCATCTTTATTTGACTGCGAGGTTTCCATCTGCGATTCAACCGATTTGCTTTCCCAGCCTCTGGCCATAGAATTCCACGTTACCCGGCTTCCCGCTCCTCAAGTCTCCCCAGGAACATCCGGCGAGGAGCATGTTGCGGCCCCCACAGAGCATTCTACTCCCACAAAACGCGATGTGCTTCATAAACCATTGGT
>JARLGN010000626.1 GCA_031292775.1 Acidobacteriota bacterium
CCGCCCAGTGGGGGTGGCGGCAAATTCCGCGTGCCTTCAATGTCGCCCGGGCAGGCCATCCATGAGTCAATGCAGAATGCTGCCAGAGGTGGGTATCATCCCGGAAGCGGGGGCGGAGGCGGGGGCGATTCGAATATGAACTTCAACAACCTCCACCCGAACTTCTCCACCGAAGCGCCCACCATCCTGTCAGACACGCAAGGAGTGGACTTCGGCCCCTACCTCGCACGCATAGTCATGGTGGTCCGGCGCAACTGGATTTCGATCATTCCGGAATCCGCGCGCCTGGGCGAAAAGGGACGGGTGGGTGTAGTCTTTGAGATCCTCAAGGATGGCTCGATGCCGCAAGAACGCATGGTGGCCTCATCCGGTTCTGATCCGCTGGATCGCGCCGCGGTGAATGCCATCCACGCCTCAGTTCCTTTTCCTCCGCTGCCCCAGGAATTCCAGGGCAATCACCTGGTCCTCCAGTTCATTTTCCTTTACAACATCGCACCTCAGTGAAACCGGTCAGACAACTTCTTGACAAAGCATGATGAGGGATGGTTAGGGGTGATAAGCGCTCCCAGCTCTGCCCAGTCCCCGCTACAACCCACGCTTTTTCAACTACTTACACTGAAATCAGCCAGCACGAAGAACAGCAGACACTTATCCATATTATTTTCAGTTATTTAGCGAGGAGGAAGGTTCAGGCGGCGATGGGTAGTGTGAGTGTAAAGGTGGAACCTTTACCCAATTGGCTGTCGACGCTAACGGTGCCATTGGCTCGTTCGACAATGTGTTTCACGATGGAGAGCCCCAGGCCGGTGCCCCCCACTTCGCGCGAGCGGGCTTTATCGACGCGGTAAAATCGTTCGAAAATTCTTGGCAGGTCTTCGTGGGGAATCCCGATCCCGGTATCCCTCAGCGTGATCTTCACGCGACCGTCACTGGTGCGCGTGACTTCCATCAGCACCTCACCTGAGGGCCGATTGAACTTGACGGCGTTGTCGAGCAGATTGACCAGCGCCTGCTCAATTTGGACGCGATCGCCCAGCACCTTCGCATCCTCCATCTGCCCGCAAATCAGGGAGACTCCGCGCACCTTCGCCTCTGCTTCCAGGGTGCGCATCGCTGATTCCACGGCCCCCCGCGCGGAGATGGGTTCCGGTCCGGGACGCGCCTTGCCCGATTCCAGCTCGGAAAGCGTCAGCAGGTCTGAGGAGATGTTGTTCAGCCGGATGGCGTGCGCCTTGATGATTTCGAGGAAGCGGCGATTGTTCTCCTGGTCTTCCAGCGCTCCTTCCAGCAATGTCTCGGCGTAGCCGCGGATGGCGGTGAGCGGTGTGCGCAGTTCATGGGAAACGTTGGCAACAAAGTCCTTGCGAATGCGCTCCAGGCGTTCAAGGTCAGTGATGTCATGCAGAATGGCGATGGCGCCCCGCATGGTCCCGGAACTGAGTGGAGCGGCTTGCACCTCAAAAATGCGATCGGCGGCGGGTACCTGCATTCGACGCTTCACCGATTCCCCGGTAGCCAGCACTCGTGTCAGAATCTCGCGCAACTCCGGATGGCGCACCAGTTCCACCAGTGGCGTCTTGGCGGGAACCGGATTGGGCGCTCCCATCACGCGCGCAAAAGACGCGTTGGCGAAAGTGATGCGCAAGCCGCTGTCCACGGCGAGCACACCTTCCACCATGCTTGAGAGAATTGCTTCCCGCTGCGCCGACTCCACGCTCAACCGGTCCACCAGGTCGCGCAACTGCACGGCGGTGGTGCTCAGGGAGCGTCCCAGCACCCCCAGTTCGTCATCCGCCTCGGGCAGCGGTGCTTGCGAAAAGTGCGCGCTCACCAATCCTTCCGCAAAGACGCGCAGCCGGCCAATGCGCTGGGTAAATGACTGGGAAAAGAAGTAGGCGAATATCAGGGCCACCATGGCGGCGATAAACGAAGCCCACAGTATTCGCCGGCGCACCGCGGCAATCGAAGAATCCACATCCTCCAGCGGCACCGCCAGGCGCAGGATGTATCCAGGCTGATTGTTATAATTCAGGCGCAACGCCGTATAGCAAAGGTCATGATCGATGGTGGCGCTGTGGCGGGTGGAACTGCCCACGCCGTTCTGGTTTTCACGTGCGGCAATGATCTCTGGCCGCGTGGCGTGGTTTTCCATGGTCTCGGGATCATGGGCGGAATCGGCAAGCGCTACGCCCCTGGGATCGACAATCGTCACCCGCGCGCCGGACCGCTGGGAAGCCTGCTGCGCCCAGTTTTCCAGGGCCGGGCCCGGAGTGCTGGCAGCTTCTGATTGCAGAATTCGTGCTTCCGCTTCCAAGCGCTGTTCCACGCTCTGCACTTCCCGCCCCGCCGTGTAGCGCGTGACGTAGAAATCCAGGACTGCCAGGGTTACGGCAATCAGCAGAAAAGCGCTGGCCAGCAGCTTGCGAAATGTGGGGCTGCGGAAAATCATCAGTAAGTGCAGTGGATAATGGTTAGTAGCGCCGCGCGGCGGAGCCGCAACCAAATCATCGTGGGCGGACGAACAGACCCCTCACCCGTCCCCATGCATCAGGACGCCATCTCCGCTCGGAGAGGGCAGTTTAACAACCAACCTTCTCCCAGGGGAGAAGGTGCTGAGGTACGAAGCGGATGAGGGGTCTCTTCTCTCGACCTCTCACTTTCAACAAGGACTCAAAAATGGTTGCCAAGAAAACAAGAGTTTACGGTATCGCAGCGCGGCTAAGCCGCAACCAGAGTCGTGCCATGGCCTACCTGCCCCGACCCATCGGGGTCCTGGCCATGTCCGAGCACGGGCGGGACGCCCGGGGCACGTCGCGTGGAAGGCCGAATACCGATCGGCCCCATGCACGGGCGGGTCGTTGCCAGCCACTAACCACTAACAACTAGCCACTTCTCTTCTACCCACTAGCCACTTCCTCCATAATTTCTGGGGAAAAGCGATAGCCGCTGCCGCGTATGGTTTGGAGAAACTGTGGGTGGTTGGGCTGCTCTTCAATCTTTTCGCGCAGCCGGCGAATGTGCACGTCCACGGTGCGCGGCGTCACAAAGCGGTCGCGGCCCCAAACTTCGTCCAGCAGGCGGTCGCGATCGAAAACGTGCCGCGGGTGCGAAGCCAGGAAGTAGAGCAATTTGAATTCCAGCGCGCTCAACTCCACCAGCTTTCCACGCACGGTAGCTTCCTGGGTGCGAGTGTCGAGACGCAACGCGCCCGCTTCCACCACTTCTTTCTTTTCCGCCACGCGTTCCTGCCGGCGCAATACGGCTTTGACCCTGGCCACCAGTTCGCGGGGGCTGAAAGGCTTTACCACGTAATCGTCCGCGCCGATTTCCAGACCCAGCACGCGGTCCATCTCTTCGCTTTTGGCGGTCAGGAAAATGACGGGTAGAGTCTTCAGGCGTTCGTCGGCGCGGATGCGCTTGCAAATCTCAAATCCATCTTCGTCGGGAAGCATGATGTCGAGCAGGACAAGGTCGACGGGGTTGCGGCGAAGATACTCCAAGCCATCGCGTCCGCGCAGAAAACTTTCGATTTCAAAGCCCTCTTTGCGGAAGTTGTACCGGACAAGCTCCACAATATCGCGTTCATCTTCAATGATAATAATACGTTGGCGCACGATAGGATTATAGCACTCCCAATGTTACGCGAATGTTAATAGATGAATGAGGTCGCGTGACGAAACCTGTCACCCGCACTTGGCACCTGAAAGATTTGGACGACACCCCAGGCCCTCAACCCATCTCATCCCCCTCTCAGAAGTCTTGCATTTTCAGTTGGATAGGACACAAGCCCGTTTGGCAGGCAAATCGCAAGTATCCACAACGAGGCGGGAATGTGACCACATCTCCGAGGGAGCAGGCTCGTTGTATGGCGGGTAACCACCCCGTCGCTCAGCCAGCAAACACAAGGGAGCCCGTTACCCATGATTTGCGCAGACCAATATCTCAACCGCCGCGCGACGCGCCTTGGAGTGCGGCGGCTCGACGCCGCCTTGGAATTCCGATCGAATCTGGATTGGATCGGGATTGGCTCTTTGATGGTAGAGAGAGGAACCGATGTCAATCAAATCAGGATTCAATCTTGATGGGTACAGCCTGCGGGAAAGGCGGCGTCGAGCCGCCGCACTCCAA
>JARLGN010000627.1 GCA_031292775.1 Acidobacteriota bacterium
AATCGCAACTCCTAAACCGTTTGCCCATAACCTCATCTTACAACCATTACCCATTCTGTCAATAAGAACAAACCCCCGCCGCAGAACAATCTTCAGCCTTCCTGTGGTAGGAATCAAAATCTATCTCCGACAGGCTCCTAGTCAAGATAATTCCCGGGGGGGAGGACCGGCACCCCACTGGTGATTGGCGATTGCAGCTATTCGAGGTTATCGAGTTCCGGCTTCACAATCTTGTCGTAGCAATCGGGGCAGATTCCGTGGCTGAATTGCGCCTCCGAGTGGTCACCCAGGTAACTTTCCAGCCGCTGCCAGTAATTGCGGTCGTTGCGGATTTTCTTGCAATAAGAACAGATGGGGACCAACCCTTGAAGTTGCTTGACGCGCGCCAAGGCGTCTTCCAGTTGTTGGACGCGCTCCGCCAGGCTACTCTGCAACTCGACGATGCGCCGGCCAACCTCCAGCCGCGCGTGCAATTCTTCGCGGTCAAAAGGTTTCGTAATGTAGTCGTCGGCTCCCGCCTCCAACCCCTGAATGATATTCTGCCGGCCGCCAAGGCCGGTCAGCAGGATGATGTAGACGGTTGCTGTCTGGGGCTTCGAGCGGATGATTCGGCAAATCTCCGGGCCGTCCTTTTCCGGCATCACCCAATCCAATAGAGCGATGTCCGGACGCGGCGCCTCTTCCAGGATGCGCAAGGCATCGGCGCCGTCGGTAGCCACACAAACTTCATACTCCCAACTCTTCAAAGTCGATTCCAACAGGCAACGTGTGACCACGTCGTCGTCTGCCACCAGCACTTTTACCTTTCTCCCCCCCCGGACATTGGCCTCCATGTTCAGGTGGGCGCGGTAATCATTCGCATTCAAGACTCTCATAAGGACACTTCCTGGCCGCTCAGATTGGCCATGGCCGATTTGAGGCGTTGGATTTCTCTTTCCACGTCAGCAAAGATCGGGCCGACTTTGGAGAGGCTGCCGTCCCGGCACAAAGTTTCCAACTTCCGAGTTGCCTCGAATGCCGGGTGAGCAGCGAAATTGCCCACAGATCCCTTGAGTTTGTGCGCGGCGCGTTCGATGGCTTTGGCATCGGCCACCGTGACGGCATCTCGAAGGTTTTTCAGCAACGTGGGAAGCTCATTCAGGAACAACACCACCATCTCCTTCAGCAGTTCGACGTCCCCTCCCACGCGCGCCAGAGCCGATGCGGTGTCGATCGGTTCCCGTTCCCCGGGTCTTGGCGTTGGTTCCACACTGGTGACCGCCGGAGGCTGACCGAGCTTTTCGACGGCGTTAATCAAATCTTCGGCTTGGATGGGCTTGGCGATGTAGCCGTCCATGCCGGCGGCAAGGCAGCGCTCGCGATCGCCTTCCATGGCATGAGCGGTCATAGCCACGATCGGTAGATGGGTTCCCGTTGTCGCTTCCATGTTCCGGATCCTCGCCGTAGCCTCGAACCCGTCGATTCCGGGCATTTGGATGTCCATTAGGATCAGGTCGAAGGTCTCAAATTCCAGTTGCTCCAGCGCCGCTTGTCCATTACCAACGATGACCACATGGTGACCCTGTTTTTCCAACATGCGCGAGGCCAGAAGCTGGTTCACCGCGTTATCCTCGGCGAGCAGAATGCGCAACGACCTTCCCCCCTCCCTCAAAGGGTGGGGAGGGGCCAGCGCTGGCTTTGCCTCGGAGCACTTCGAGCCCGCCACCTGCAAAAGGGTAGCCCGTAATTCTGATTGACTGACGGGTTTGGCAATAGAGCCTTCAAGCCCTAGTTCACGGCAACGGGCCGCATCGCCGCGCTGTCCTGCCAAGGTCAGCATCACGATAGCAGTACCCGAGAGTCGTGGATTCTTACGGATCTCCCCGGCGAGCTGGAATCCGTCCATTTCCGGCATGCTGGAATCGCACAGGACCAGCGGAAACGGCTGATTGGCTTCGGACGCCTGCCCAAGGGCTCGTAGCGCTTCTGCGCCGTTCTCTGCAAGTATCGGCCTCAATCCCCAGCCTGCAAGCAGACATCCGAGGATATGGCGATTCGTCGGGTTATCATCCACCACCAGTGCCCGCATGCCTTGCAGTTGGACCATCTGCACCGGCTGCGGAAGCCCGGCGGCATTGTAATTGCCGAATCGCGCCGTAAAGTGAAAAATGCTGCCCTGGGCAGGGATACTCTCCACCCAGATGCGGCCACCCATCATCTGCACGAGCTGGCGGGAAATGGTCAATCCCAAACCTGTGCCCCCAAAACGCCGGGTCGTGGAGCCATCCGCTTGCGTGAATGCCTCAAAGATGCGGGCCTGCTTTTCAGGCGGAATTCCGATACCCGTGTCCTGCACGCTGAAGTGAAGGTTCGCGACCGCTCCACTTCCAGACTCCTTTTGGACAGTCAGGTTGATTTCGCCTCTATCGGTAAACTTCAGCGAGTTACCCAAAAGGTTAAGCAGAATCTGGCGTAGCCGGCTGGGATCGCCAATTACCGTCTCGGGCACGTCGGGCATGATGCGGCAATTCAATTCCAGGCCTTTCTGGTGGGCGGGCAGGGCCAACGTCTTCAGTGTCGGCTCGATGCTGGCACGCAAGTTGAATGCAAAATTCTCCAGTTCGAACTTGCCGGCTTCGATCTTGGAGAAATCCAGGATGTCATTGATGACGGTGAGGAGTGAGCCGGCGGAGGCCCTGACCATTTCGGCATATTCATGCTGTTCGGAGTTCAAAGGTGTTGCCAGCAGGAGATCCGTCATGCCCAGGACACCATTCATGGGGGTGCGAATCTCGTGACTCATGTTCGCCAGAAACTCGCTTTTTGCACGGTTGGCGGCGTCGGCGCGCAACGTTTCCTGTTCCGCTCGCGCCTTTGCAAGTTCCACATGGGTCTTTTCCCGCGCTAATTCTGCGGTGCGCACCGCGACAGCCACCTCCAGCGCCAGCTGAATCCGCTTTTGCCGGAGGTTCCTTTGGCGCAAGAACAGGAGGATGATCATGGGTGGCGTCAAGCCCAACAAGGCGAGGAACCACCACGTTCGCCACCAGGGTGGCCGAATTTTGAATGCGAAGACTCCCGGCAGTCTGCTCCACAGTCCCAACCCGTCGCGGGCTTGCACCTCCAGCCTGTAGTCATTGGGGGGCAATCCAGGGAACTGTAGCTCCTGCTGGGAAGTCTCCTGCCAGTCGCTAAAGAGCGGTTGCAGCCGATAGCGGAAGAGAACAGAGCTTTCGTGCGCAAAACTGAGCGCTGAGTAACGAGCCATCAGGGAATTGGAGGTATAGTTCGTCGAGACGTAGCTGTTTTTCTCGACGCCTTTCTTTCCTAATGTCAGTTGGGTGAATACGACGTCGGGTGAGTGCTCTGGGCCGGGTTGGGGGCTGGGTGTGTAGCGAGCCAAGCCGCCACTGGTGCCAATCCACACGGTACCGTCGGGTTCTGCCGCAAAACCTTGCAGGTCGCAGTCGTCCCAGATTAAGCCATCATCATGGTTGTATTGATCCCAGCGGTCTCCCTTGAAGACGCGTACACCTTGATCGGTTCCCGCCCACAGATGGCCTTGCGCATCGAAGCCCAGGACGTAAGTCATTTCCCCCCGAAGCCCCAATTCGCTGCCGAAGTGCGTCATGGACAGGCGGTCACCCTCCACGCGGATGCGCGTCACGCTGCCGGAGTACCAATAACCAACCCAGAATTCGTTGGGTCGGGATGCGGCGATGGTCAGAACCACGTTGCTGCGCAACCCGTCGGCAGTGGTAATCTGCCGCCAGCGGCCTCCCGCAAACCGGGAGACGCCTGCGTTCCCGCCGACCAGAATCTCTCCGTCCGGCCCTTCCGTTACGGCATAGCACCGAACCGCCGGAACCTCCTCCACGCGGTGGAAGCGCTTATCGGCAAGCTGCGCAACGTAGAGACCGTTTTCCGTGGCTGCCCAGACTCGGTGTGACCGGTCGAGGGCCAAGGCGAAGGGCAGTAACCCCGCCAACCCGCGATTCTGGTTGAACCACTCGATGCGTCCGGTGCGTGAGTCAATGCGAGCAGCGCCATTGCGCTCGGTGCCCATCCAGAGGCTTCCACCTGGTTCGAGTTGCAGGGCGTGGATTGGCATTCTCCCCACCCGAGAGTCCCTACGCCAGGCCCAGCGGTCTAGCTGCTTCCGCCCGACGAACAGACCGTCCTCCGTACCGGCGAGAACCGTGCCATTACTCAGAGGCAAGATCTGGTAGATAAGTTCACTCGTCAGACCGCTTTCGGAAGTAAATGCCTCCCACTCGCCGTAGCCTTTCCATCTTGCTAGTCCGTGACCGGCCAAGCCCAGCCAAATCGATCCCTCCCGGTCACGCAGCACGGAATAGACCGGACCTCGCAGGCCCTCGCGGCCGCCCACGATTCGGATGTGGCGCCCGTCGTTAATGGCTAGGCCTTCGATAGTGGGTACCAGCAAGCGGCCACTGCCATCCACTTCCATCTGACACCCGCCGGCGGTTTGCGGAAACCCTGGATTGGTGGCATCAAAGCGTGTACTTCCATGCCGCAGGACGGCGAACTTGTGCTGGTTGTGCACCCACAGATCGCCGCTGCCATCCCTTCGGATGCTCATCCAGTTGCCCTTCGGCAAACCCTCTGCCTCGCCGAAGACGGTGACTTGCTCTCCAGTAACCCGGCAGAGACTTTGGCCGCAGCCGTACCACAAGGCCCCAGCCTCCAGGAAAACTCCGTGTGCGCCAAGTCCGCCGGCACTGGTGCGTGTGGTGATCAAGCGAAGAGCCATGCTGCCGCTTCCGTCGGAGGAGGTTGCTTCGACAAGGCCACGCTCCGTGGCGATGAAGGTCCGCCCATTACCATCAAAGTGAATCCCGCTATAGCCGTCAATACCGCGGGCGCCTGGCAGCGGCACTTTTTCGAATCGGTGCCCCTTTTGCTGGTAGAGCCCTCCCCGGTACCCGGCGAGGATGCTTCCATCCGGTGCCTCGCCGAGACTCAAGATTACCTCCTGCGGGAGACCCTCCGCCGGCCCGTAACGCTGAAACTCCTGACCATCAAACCGGAATAGGCCGTTTTCCGTTCCGGCCCACAGAAAGCCCGTGCGATCCTGAAACAGGACCTCCACGGCCAGATTGGTCAAACCATCTTCTGCTCCGTAATAGCGGAAACTGTATCGTTGGGCTTTTGCCGGCAAGACGAACGCAAGGCATACAAGGACCGTCACGAAACGGAAGATCGACTTGTGGCGTGAAGCAAGAACTTGCAATAGGCCGCTCATTTTTTCCGGAATACCCATTAATGGCCTCTTACCTTACCGATGACATTGACTTGACCGACGGCGATGCCACCTGGCAATTGCGTGTCATAGCTTTCGCAATACTTGAGCCCGTGTCAGCACCCAATCCAGCCGTCGGACAGAATCCTGCACTATGTTGCTAGGGCAATGTGAGGTCCAAATTTCAAAGTGGACTTTTGCATTGTCTAACTCATTTGAATTGATTTGATTACAAGCGCGGGCCATGGGAAACCCAGACTACGGTGCAAAACGGCACCTGCCTCGCTTTCGGGAAACTGCCACAAATTGATGCAGACATGCGAAGAGCAGGGACCCGTATAAGCAAGGGTCGCCGAATGCCCGGCGTTTCGAGGGGGGCTAAATGGATCGCTGAGAGGGGGGATAAGAGGGCTTCCAAGGCATGGCCAGGGCAGGAGAAGACCAAGCCCGAATTATAACATTGGCACTGTAGCCGACTACGGTTGAGAATTGACACGTGTAATGAGGGTTTCCAGATGGAGAAGTTGGTACCTGATTATTGGTAAGTGAGCATGGCAATCCATGACTTTATCGATAATGAGAAAGGGGCGGGATCTGTTCGCGTGTGGCTGCGACCGCGGATCCATTTCTTCGGCGCTTGAACCTGGAACCGGCCTTGCGGAGTAGCAATTCAGGGACCAGGCAAAATCGTTTAACTGTTAAGACTCACACGGAAGCCCCCGCCGGTTTTGGATGTCCTCAGTCCGAACAGGGCCGAGTCCGAAACCGCAAGGCAAGAAATCAACTTTATGCGACCATCGCAGACGCTGCAATCCCATAAGTCCTTCCACTCAGTAAGTGGCTTGAGTAACGGCCATGCTTGCCGCGCCACTGGCCCCAGCCATCACCGCGGGTGCGATTAGGGAGAACGCGAATTTCAAGGTATTACCAGGGACATACAGAATATCTTCCGCCTGGAGTTGGACGTCGGCTTCCTTGCCTTTGACTATCTTATTCAGTTCTATTGGAACATCCGTGTACCCGGAAGGTCCTTGGCGGAGAAGCCTGGAACCATGCATCCTGGAAGTGTGAGTGGTCCCCCCCGCCATTGCGAGAGCTTGAAGCAGCGTGATCTTGCCGTTATTCTCCATGATAAATCTGCCCCCATGTGCAACATCTCCCAGAACATATACCAACCCGGCCCGCGGAATGACGATCTTGTCGCCCGGATAGAGGCGTACGTTGGACGAGATCGACTGGTGAGCGTCTTTCGACAAGAGGACAGTAAGAGTGGATGTGTCGGCGGCGCGCTGGATGGTGATTCCGGTGCCCGCCAAGGTTGTTGTTCCTCCGGCGGCAGCAAGAACATCCAACAAGCTCTGACCACCCCCCACTCCGTACACCCCAGGCTTATTTACCTCGCCGATTACCGACACCCCCTGAGTACTATACTCGCGGATGAAGACTGCCACTCGGGGGGCAAGGAGGTAGTTCCCATCTTTTAGTTTGGCCGCAATAAGGGCCTCAGCCGCCTCGGTCGTCAGGCCGGCAAGGTGTACCTTGCCGATGAAACTCAGGCTTCCTTCTCCCAGATCGTTAAGTCGAATAGTCTGGTGCAAATCTGCCTCATCATAGACATTCACTTCGATCAGATCACCAGGTCCGATCTTCATCGTGGCTTCGGGCACCTTTGCATCACGGGCACCATTTGCGCTGCGAGTTGCATTCATACTGCTGGCAGCGAGGGGGGGAGTCGGTGTTTGACCTTCTTCAGCACGAGCCCCCGCAAGACTGGCAACGGCGATTGTCAGCATGAAGGAAAATCGGCAAATCAGTCTCGGTGATATAAATCTCATGGGAAATACTCCTCTTCGTTTTAGTTGACATCCGCGCTGTAGTACCCACGCGCATCCTTGGGGTCGGATTTATACCCCATGTACAGGTAGTGGTTGGTGGACTTCAGATCGAAGGCATTCATGACGACGCCGACGATCCGTTTGCGCGATCGCATAAATAGATCACGGACACGAATCAGGGATTGCTTTGTTGTAACCCCGGACCGGACAACCAGTATTACTCCATCGCAATGAGCGGAAAGAACCACTGCATCCGTAACCGACAATACCGGAGGGGTGTCCAGGATGATGAAGTCATAGTTCGCGCGCCACTCTTTGATGCGTTCCGCCATGTGTTGTGAGCCCAGCAATTCGGCCGGATTGGAGGGCCGCGGGCCGGCAGGAAGTACCGACAGGGTGGGTAGGGAAGCGAATTGCACCGGCACGACAGATGATGGTCCACCCGCGATCACGGAGCTTAATCCCCCGTGGCAATCCAAATTCAACTTGCCTTCCAGATTTGACCGCCGCATGTCTGCCTCAACCAACAGTACCCGTTGATCTTGCTGAGCGAGAGCAGCCGCACAGTTCAGAGCGGTCGTGGTTTTCCCCTCCCCCGGTAACGCGCTGGTAACCAGAAAGACGTTACTGGTGCCCCGTCGGGCCGCCTGCATAATCGACGTGCGCACGATGCGGTAAGCTTCCGCGATTTGGGAGTGCGGCTTGGACAGGACCAGCGCCCCCATCCTGGATGGGATTGAGGAAGCAGGGCGAATCAACTTTTTGGGAGGCGGCAGCGGTTTCCGAAGCTTCCATTTGGGAATAAACCCAAGCGCCGGAACCATGGTGATCTGCTCGGCATCCTCGGGCGTCTTGACCGTATCGTCGCAATTCTCCGCCACAAACACGCCAGCAACTCCCACCAACAACCCGCCCAATAAGGCGAGGGCAAGATTCAAGGCTACGACTGGTTTGGCCGGCCGGTCAGAGGGCCTCGCGGGATCAACCGTCACAATATTGGTTGACCGCAGCCCCGCCAGCACACCGGCCTCCTTCAGTTGTTTGAATAATGTGTCATAGAGATCGCGTTTCGATTCAGCTTCGTGCTTCATGATGGAGTACTGGACACTTTTGTCATTAAGTACATTCGCATCTGCTTTCGCGCGCTCGAAGGAAGTCCGCAGGGCGGTTTCGTTTTGTTGGGCCGTGAGGAAGTTGTTCTGGGCACGGGTGGCGAGGTTCTGAACCTCAACTTGAATGTTCGCATCGAGCTGGTTCAGCTCACGCTGCATTTGAATGAGCTTGGGGTGCGATGAACCATATTTTGCTGCTGTCTGGGCGTACTCCACCTTGAGTTGGCTTTGCTGAGCGCGCAGATTCTCAATCAGTGATTGCTTGTTTGGATCTGTCAGTGACTTGGTCGCCGCCAAATCGGAAATGAACTCCGGATTGCCACTCCTGGCCAACTGCCAAACGGCTTGCGCGAGAATCCGGTTTCCTTCCGCATCAATGACCTGCTTATCGGCTTCTTCCAGCCGTGTCATCACGATGTTGTGGGTCTCGTCTGTCCCGAGAATGCCTGCTTGTTTCTGGTACTGAACCAGCGCCTCCTGAGAGGCATTCACCTGGTCTTTGAGGTCATCGAGTTGCTTCGATAACCGGTCCGAAACTTGCGCCGTGGCCGCGAAGCGGGTTCTAAATTGTTGCTCCTGGTAATTGCTGACCAGCGAGTTCACCACATCGGCTGCCACGTTGGCGTCGGGACTTAAATAGGAAATCTTGATGATCCGCGTGCCGTCTACCGCCTCGACACGGAGGTTCTTGTGATAAATCTTCAGAACCCTCGCCCGCCGATGGGTGGCTTTCTCGAGTGGCAATCGGGACTCATCGGGGACATTGGATAAGCTCTTCCACAAGGGCTTGGGTTGAAACTCAGGGCGGTTTTCAAGGTTCAAATCGTGGATCACTTGCAGCGCAAGCGTATCGCTCATCAGGGTGTTAATCTGCGTTTGTTGCGTCAACTGATAATCCATGGGATTCGCCCCGTTTAGCAGTTCATGGGGATCCTCAAGAGCAAGAGAGTCAGAGCTTTCTTTGTTGAATTGGATGGTAGCGGCCGATTCGTATCGCGGCGTGACCAGCAATGTGTAGGCAAGGCCTAAGGCGAAGAGGCCACAGGTGGTGGCCGCAACAATCCACATTCGCTTTCGCAGAATGCCCCACAGTTCGGCAAAGGAAACCGTTACTTCAGGCTCGCTGTTGGGGAAAACCGGGGCCACTCTGGGCACAATGGCGACAGGTTGACGATCCTCGTTTTGGGGTTTGCTCATCGGGACAATATCTTCGGTCATTTCAGACTCCTCTGTTTCTTGTTAACGGAATTCCTATCAGCGCTTGGGCGCTTCGTTAAACGCCCGCATGACTGCGGCAAAGGCGGGCTTGGGTTGCAATTCGGGGTCGTAAAGCAGCGGCCGGACCGGCAGGCCATCTTTGCGCGGGTCGTGATATGAGAGCCATATGGAGCGATCGCTCAAACCCCAGGTCTGGAAACGCACTAATATGACAGATTGCTCAGTCATTGTTGCCCCCCCCTGCGTCGGTTCTCGAGTGCGCGGAACTCCAATACAATCGCGCCATTTGGCCCATCACTGACCAGGGTTCCAGTAGGTAGCGTTGCCACAGCCGCGCCGGTTCGGATAAGAGCCGGTACAGCCACTCGAAACCGAGGCAGCCGATCCAACGCGGCGGCGTCGGGATTTCGCCCGCGACGTAATCCATCGCGGCACCGCAGCAAAAGACCGCGCGCGCGACAATTTCGTTCCGATTTTCCAGAATCCAAACCTCCTGCCGCGGCATCCCCATTCCGACCATCAGTATGTCAGGAGCGTACGCTTTGATCTCCGCCAAGATCATTTGATTTTCGAGTCCGGTCCGTTCTGCGTCGAAATGCCCGTGATGGGCAATAATCTGCAAGCCTGCGTATTGCTTCCTCAAGATTTGCGCTGCTTTCTCGGCCACGCCGGGCTTCGACCCGAGATGGAAAATGCGCCATTTTCGCTTGGCTGCTTCCTCTGCGAGAAGCGGTAGAAAATCCACATAGGTCGTCCTGTGTTCCCGCTTGAGCGGCAATCCCAACAGACGCCCCAACCAGACAAGAAACATGCCATCAATGTGGGTGTAGTCGGCCAGGGAGTAAAATTCGCGCATCCGTGGTTCATGAAACCACATGTACAGGCTGTGTAGATTGTGATTTCCGATGATGTACCGCCCGCGGCACGTTACCGCTTGGGAAACGCATTCCACCAGGTCACGCTTGGACAATGCATGGATTCTGATTCCGAGTAAGTCGCAGTCTGGGGTTTCCATATTGGTCTTTGTGTAAGGCTTCGCCATCCTCAGTTAGGTGATTGGTTGTGCCGAACAGAGTAATCATGGTGCTTCAAGCATGGCGTCGTTCTGAATACCGTATTGCAGTGAAGCACGCGGAACACCAACCGCGCATGGCTTCCGGGCTTCCGTGTAACCTATGTGAATAGAGGAAGTTAGAGTGAATCTAGGCGACTAATTTATGTGACGCAATCGTGAAGGGAATGTCCGGGAAGCCGGGAGTGTCTCGATCTAGTACAGACGGCTTGGGTCATCCAAAGACGCCGTCGAGGGGAGTCGAGGGGGTCTCTGGTTCTGAAGTATTGTGGGATTGTAGACTTCGGAACTCACGCACGGGAGTGCGCTTCTTGATCCACGCTTTTTACACTTTTTGGAAACCGCCTGCTGCAACGCTGGTTCTTACACCAATTCGGATTTCTTCCATCCGCGTGCTGTCTTGACCCACAGCGCTGAGGCGGTGCCGTCATCGACCCATCTCAACTCACCCACGACACCCTGGTCAGACAACGGCGGCGTTGCTTGTGGTGTCAGGCGGACACCGCTGCCCACTATATTCAATGGAGGGTAATCGACCGAACTGCCCGAGGGAATTCTATTCTCCAAGCCGCCCACGACTCCCCAAGAGCTAGTTCCCAGAATGCAGGCGCCATCAAGTTCACCTGAGAATGCCTCGGCTAGGCGGTGTTCGTTGTTGCCGAACAGGACGTTACCCAGGTAGCTCCCGTGTTTGCCTTCCGGTGTAATCAAGAACCCCGCCCCGGAATTGTCCTTTGCCCACCGACTGTAATAAACGCGGCATTGGACCATGGATTGGTGGGGCTTGGTAATGTAGAAGCCGGCGATGGTCGGTGAGTCGGCATAGCATTGGTTAAAAGTATTATTACCACCGTTGCAATAGAAACAGTATTTCATAGGCCCTTGGGTGTCGTCAGAATTCCAGACGTGGATCATGGTAAACCAATTGCTACTTGCATCACTGCGCAGGCCCGTCTCGTAGCCAATCACGTGAGCCAATATCACCTTGCAGTCGCCCTTTTCGAAATGGATGCCGATACTCTGGGGTGCATAACGCGTGTTCAGTTCAACATCGCACCGAACCCGGGTGAGGTTCGTTTCATATCCGCTTCCAAGCACGTGAATGCCTTTATGCAGCGCGTTCAGCACTTCCAAATCCGCAATTTCCATCCTCGCCACGCCACTTTCCACTCTAAGTCCGGTCAATGGCAGGCGGTTTCCATCGATCACGCCGCCGCGAATCCAACCACCGTGATAACAGAATTTTGAGCTCTTGCCACCACCCTTGACGATGACTGCATCTCCCTGGAACCCCCGCCTTGCCCGAATAACTGCATACGGGGTCATCACCAGGCTGACCGACACAGGTAGACGGAGCGGCTTAGTGATCTCGTATACGCCGTCGGCCAACTCCAGCGTCCCTCCGCCGCGTGCTTCCAACTCTTTGATCTGCCCGGTCAATTGCTCGTGCCAGTCATCGATCTCTGATCCATCCATTACTGCCGGTCCTGGGCTGATTCCACTACCCGTCTGACCTGCGTTTAGTAGGCTCGACTTGTTTCCTAAAAGTCCGGCCACGATCCCCCATCGAAGCGAATTCCGGAGCAGTTGGTGCCGTGTGGTTTTCATATTGTTTCCCTTGCATGACGAGGAACGCCTTGTCCCTTGGCGAGGCAGGCCCCCATTTCAATATTGATCAAGTGTTCGTAACCGTCCACCATCGCGTCCACGCTGAACTCTTTCGCCCTTTCGGCGGCTTTTCTTCCCATTTCCTTTGCATAAGAGGTATCAGCCAGAAGGCCCTTAGCGGCCCTCGACAGTTCCTCTGGAGTAGGTGACACAAGAATTCCAGTGTCTTGAAGAACCTCGCGGCACGCGGGAATATCGCTTGCCACAATCGGCATCCCCGCTGCCATGGCCTCTAGCAGGGCCATTCCCAGGGCTTCGTAGAAAGAAGGAAACATGAATAAATCGCAAGCGTTCATAACGGCGCGGACTTCTTCGGGAGCAATCTCACCCAAAAAGCATACGCGGTCGGCCAATCCCATGGCCTGCACTCGCTGCTCGAGGGTGTTCCTCAGCTCACCATCCCCGACCAGCACTAAGTACGCGCCGGGTATTTGCTGGAGGCTCTTTAACAGCGCCTCGTGGTTCTTTTCGCGAGATAGGCGTCCAACATGAAGAATTCTTGGGTGGCCGACTGGAAGGTTCGGCAACGGTTGGCCGTTGGGGCATCCGTTCTCACCCAGCGCGATGCCGTTGTAGATGGTATGAACGATTCTTTTATAGCGTTCTGGGTAAGCCGACATTGAATCCGCAACCGAATGAGAGACCGCGATTTGCTTTGTATAAACCCCCACTGTTCCGAGCAGCCAATCCGCATGGCGGGAGAAAGTTGGATATTTCCTCAGGATGCTGTGTTGAACGGCGACCCTGGTCTTGACACCAGCCAAAGCTCCAAGAAGTTGGCCGAGGACATTTGCGTAGTGAGTATGGGTAATGATGACGTCCGGCTTAGAATTCCAGATCCACACGAATAGCTTTATGGCGAGCAGGAGGTAACTCGCCAGCGAAGGCCTACGGTTCGAGAGAACTCGCACTCCGGGTTTGCCAGAATAGGCGGGGCGTTTGAAGTACAGGAACCAGAGCTCCGCGTCATGGCCCCTGCTGCGCAAACCCTCATGCAACAGGTAGGCGACTCGCTGTGCCCCCGCCGCTTCCATCTGAGTAACAATTTGCACAACCTTCATCCATGCCTCCCATCGAACCGTACACGCAAATTCCGGCGTGACTCGCGCGGGAACAGCCGCATTCCGGCAAAAATTAGTCGGGCTCCTCCGGCGTTCATTGTTCTCACCATATACACACCCCTCACCGGCTCCTCCCAAACAAGTGGTGCAGTTTCCTACGGGCATGGTGTGGGATTAATCTCATTCCAACAAAGAGCAGGACGTGGAACGGATCGGGTTTGCCACGACGGATAGCCAGTTCCAAAAGCTTCCAATACTCGCGTGTCGTGGCCTTCCGTGCCGCCAGCCCGGCAATATTGAGCAGAATGAAACTCGCATATGCCTTGGGGGTGATACATTGGCGGACATCTTCGATCCAAGACAAAGGGGAACGCCAATCCGTGGAATTGGTGATGCCGGGAAAGGATTGTTCAAAGGCGCAGACTACCAGCGGACTAGGCTCAAACTCGAATCCCACCCCTTCTTCTCGTGCAACCCGAATAACCCAGTCGGCGTCCTGATATTGTCGCAGCCCGTGGCGGAACGGATGTTTGAGCAGAAGGTCTCTCTTCGCGAACAGTGTCGGAGTCCCCAGGCCCCCCTCTCCGCTGAACACACCCTTTCGATAGAACAAGTACTCGCTGATGGGTTCTTCGGGGTCCGGAAATCGCCTTGGGCATAAGTGATCGGCCAACGAACTCCGCGCAATCATCCGGCACGAGACAACGGGGTTTTTGTAGACAGATCTCTGCCCAGCCCTTAGCTGTAGTTCGATCTTACGCGGCAGCCACTCATCATCGTCATCAAGGAACGCAATCCACTCGCCGTTCGCCGCCTGGACGCCAGCGTTTCTTGCTCCGCATGCTCCCTGATGTTGGGGTAAAGTGATAATTCGGATGCGCGCGTCGGCGATTACCCCGAGCGACTCGCTGGTGGAATTATCCGGCCCATCCAATACCACGATAACTTCCATGTTGGAGTGTGTCTGATTCAAAGCCGACTTCACCGCTTTCACCACGAGAGCGGGACGGTTGTATGTAGGAATGACGGCGCTAACTAACGGTTTCTCAATCATGTGTACTTCTCCAGGCGAGGATCGTCTGCTCCCGTGATTCCACGGGCTTCCGGGCGCGGCAATATTCTTCGATCACCTGTTCGTAAATGGCTTCGAGTGCCTGCGCTTGTTTTCGAATGTCAAATTGGGATCGGACGCGCAACTCTCCCGCCCGGCTAAATTGCGCCCACAAATTCCCATCTCGAAGAAACAAAAGAATCCTTTCGGCCAGAGCCTGCCAGTCCCGTTCCGGGACAAGGAAACCCGTTTGCCCGTCAGCTACCGCTTCCGGGATACCCCCACTGGCGAAGCTGACGACGGGTAGCCCCATTGCCTGCGCTTCCGCAAACACCATTCCGAAAGCCTCTCTTTGGCCGGATTCAGCGAGTACACTCGGGGTGCAGAAAACAGTGGCACGATTCATCCATTTCCTGACTGCATCCGGGGATTGAACACCGAGAAATTCGAAGTTTCGGACAGACTTCGAGGCTTGCAGCTCCAAGTTGCTTCGCAAAGGGCCGTCTCCAATAACGACCAGTTTGGCTTCTGGCGCGAAGGCTTGAATGTCGGCCATAGCCCGGATGAGATATTCGCATCCTTTAACTGGGACAAGCCGGCCGACAAAGAGGACCACCGGGGACCGGGAGATACGAGGATCAGGGCAAAAGAGGTCTACGTTAACTCCCGTATAATGGACCAACGTTCTATCGGCAGGAAATCCCTTTGCCAGGGCTTGTTCAAGGAGGAAGTTGGACACGCAGAGAAAGCGACTGCATTGTGCTTTAAGCTTTTCCCGTCTCCACAGATAAAGCGATGTTTGTCGGTCGTCCCTCACCGTTATGTCGCACCCGTGGCAGGAAGCCACGAGTGGAACTTTCAGCGCGCGAGTCAACGCCAGAGCGTTGCATGCGTCGGGCGCAAAATGAGCATGGAGCAGGACAGGATTTAGCTTGAGAAGCCTTTGTCGAAGAGCCGTGTTAGGCCCCAAAAGCTTGAATTGTATCCTTTTCCCCTTCCCTGCCAGCCCAGCACGACTTATAAAATGGACTCTATCGTGGGGAGGGTGCAAATCATGGATTGGGCGTAGGCCCAAGTAGTAAGGGCGAAAATGCCCCAGCGACTCTGCTTGAGCCGGAATGAAGGTTTCCGAAGCGTTGAACAGTTCGTCGCGGTAAACAATGAATGTTTGGCTAGACTGCATGATGAACCACCGAAGCCTTTGAAAACACCTGTCTCCTCAACCCCGCAGTTATGTTGACGGCCGTGGAAACATACAAGACCCAGAAAATACTGTTTCGCCGCAAAATCGAACTCTCGTCTAGGTTGTACAGCAACATGAGAAACATAAAAGCGCAAAGCCAGTAGGAGGCAGGTCCTGGAACTCCTCTGACGATTTGTAACGCGCGCTTGGACAAGACAAGATAACCCGCGACAAAGGTGGCAAGGCCTACAAATCCCAAATCAAGGGTAAGATCGAGAAACCCGTTATGCGAATGTCTCACATACCAGCCCAGGCGCAGGAGGACAGGAGCGGATGCCCCTTGCATTCCCTGCCAAAAGGTGTTGAACCCATAGCCCAACCACGGGTGCTGCATGATGTAAGCTGGCAGGGTCTTCCACAGTTCGGTTCGTCCTGTTAGCGTGGGGCTACGGCCCACCAGCACGAGAAGGTCGGAATGGCCTGTCCAGATTAGAAATGCCACGGCGATACTCAGCGTGCCAATGCCAATTATTGTTGGGATCAAAAAAGTGAGGTTTACTCGAACCAGCCTAGGCAATTGGAGAACTGCTAACATGAGTATAAGCACGATTACTCCTGTTACCGACCCAGATAGCGCGAGGAGACTAAGCGACGCCGAGATTCCAATCCAGCGTACCCAACTGACCGTCGACGGTCTCACGAAGTAGAACACGACGGAAGCGAGCACCATGGTTCTTGCTTGCATATTTTTTTGCTCGAAAGCGCCCTGCCAGGCGCCAAAGAATTCACCGTGATTGACGCCATACTGCGGCAGGAAGACCACAAGGAACAAACTGGAAAGGACTATTAGGACGAACGTCCAGCTCAACAGGCGGAGTTGTTCGTTGACGGTAAACCGGTTCCCGAAGTAGATGCCATACGCGGTCGTTGCCAGTAGGACGCCACTTCTTCGGAGGGTGAACAGTGGGTCCTGAGACCATGCTGAGGATGCAACCGCGAGGGCGACGAGGGCTAGGATCCACTTGACATTCCATGCTGCGCGCAGGACCTCGCGCCAGCGTATGGCAATAAAACAAAAGGCAACCGTATAAAGGGCAATTTGAATTGCGAGGTAGGGGACACCTCCCTCGTCCCTTCCCGTCCCATCGGAATTGCCAAAAACGAACGACAGCACCGCGCCTGTCGTGCAGAAGAGCATTGCCACATTGAAGGCTTTTTCGATTGCGTTTAGCATATGAAGTCAGGTGAAAGGTTCAGGTTAGCAAAGGGGCATAGAATGAAACGGGATTTTCCCTTGTGCAGATTGCGTCAATACGCAAGAACCTCTGCATCGGGCGACGGACTACATGCGGACCGAGTACGGCGGTGCACCAAGGTCACGACGGCCCACATGCTCAACGCCAGGAGTCCATCGCTGGCGAGGCTTGACCACGCTGCACCTCGCCACCCGTACGCCGGGATGAGCCATAGATTAATAAGAACATTGAAAGCGGCCACGCCAACTTGGGTGAGCGTTCGAGTTCGCTGGTGACCCGCGCCGGTAAGCGCATCGGCAATGAAATAGTGTAGTGTTTTCAATACCGGCAACAGGGCAAGCCAGCGCAGGGCTGCGGTAATGTCGGCATATTGGTGGCCGAGGATGTGCGGCACCAGCGGGGCGCCGAACAGCAGAGCCACGAACGCAAACAGCGAATATGGGACGATGCGAACCAGTAGCCGCC
>JARLGN010000092.1 GCA_031292775.1 Acidobacteriota bacterium
ACAACCCAACCGCTGGAATCGCTTCTCAATACCGGCAAGGTCACGTTCGACTTTGCGAAGAAGCGCATCTTCCGCGATTCCTTCTGGAAGGGCTCGTTCGCGGAAGATTCACTTTTGGGATGGGAAGAGCGCATCCGCGACAGTGTGCTGGGGGACAAAGGCGTGCAAGCAGGACAAATCTTTGCCGGCGGAAGTTTCTGGAAACGTTTTGACAAAGTCCAGGCCGGGGTTGCCACGGGATTGGTGGTGAATTATGAAATTCATCAACTCCCCGGCGATCCCCAGGTGCGCGAGGTCTCCTACCCGGACAACAATCGCCGCTATTTCAAGCAGGGTGACAACGTGCTCCTGCTCCATTACCTGAACGATCCCTATAAGCAGGTGTACGACACCATCAAAGTGATCGACGCGCAAAACGCCATTGGGGTGATGCACCTCGGGGATTTTCCCAATGGCCTGGAGTTTGCCACCTTCGTCATGGCGCGGAACAACTATCCCTTTGAGAAGATGTCGGTGGAAGACCATCAACTGCTCTTTGCCGATCCGCACACCAGTGTGCCCACTGTCGCCCAATTGCCGGGACAGTGGAATGGCAATCTGATTTTTGTCGAGCACCCGAATAGCACGCTGCTCAATCAGCTTAATCCCGTCGTCTTCCAGTTGGCTTTTGCCACCCAGGGGGCCCAGTTGCAGGCCCGCTATAAGTTCGGCCTGATCGGCACCGGCGCCCAGGTGGTGATGACGCCGGAATTCGTCCGCTTAAGCGATTTCTCGGCCTTGCAGGGCGAGATTCGAATGATTGATAACGACACGTTGATCGGTAAGTGGGTCGCGCCGGATCTTTCCTCGCTGGCTGAACCACTGCGGAATTTTGTGGAACCCGGCCCGAACCAGTTGACGTTCTATTACATCCTGACACGCACGAAAACCTAAGGCGGCAGATGGTCGTAGCGCCGGCATCTTGCCGGCAAAGGTGTAGAGGCGGCTTTACGCCGCCATCGGGTGTTGGAGTCGCCGGAGTATGGCGGGGTAAACCCGCCGCTACAACACATCGGGGACAGGCCGCGGACCTACAAATCAGGTCCACGCTACACGGGGGCGCACTTCGTTGCAAACGTCGGCGACCTCATTTGAGGGCGGATGGAAGGGCGGGGCTTGGGTCCCGCCGCACGGTGTGAGGAAATACCGCACCGTTCGGTTTTACGCGCGCCCGATCCAACCTGCTCGGTGCGAAAGTAAAATTGAATTTGCTTCCCTCGCCCCTTTGGGGGAGAGGGTGGCCCGCAACTGGCGTCTTCATCAGCCGGGGCGGGACGGGTGAGGGGGTTAAAACCGTAGGGCCGGGTTCAAATCTGACCTCGTGCATTGGTCCATGTTGTTACTGACCCCCACACCCCCAAAGGGGCGAGGGAAGAAGAGATCGATAGTTATGGAGTTGTAATTCGCAACGGAGGAAATCCCATGGCACAGATCACAGTCACAAATTGGTTCGGGAATGTCGTCTCGCATCCGCAGGTTGTGGTGGAGGCAAACTCGACGCAGGAGATCATGGCCATCCTGAAGGATCCCGTCAAGTACCCTTCCCCCGTTCGAGCCGTCGGTTCCAATCATTCCAATCCTCCGTGCGGGGTGGCGGATGGCGGAACTCTTATCAAGATGGCGAACATGAACAAAATCGTGAGCATCACGGATCAATCGGTCACGGCCCAGGGGGGAGCCCTTTATTACGATATCGCCCACGAACTTGAGAAGCACCAGTTGCAGTTTTACGTCAATACGGAGATTGGCAGCCTCTCCGTGGGCAGCGCCGCCTGCGCCGGAACCAAAGACGCATCCTTCTTCGGGGAATATGGCCAGGTGGGCTCTTATATTACCGAGGTTGAGATGGTCCTCCCCTCCGGCGACATTCTGGAGGTTGACGAGAGCCAGCCGGAGCTGCTGCAACAGGTCAGGTCAAGTTATGGATTGTTCGGGATCGTGACCGCGGCCACATTCCGTGTGCGCCCCATTCTGCCCATGGCGGTCCACCATGAGACATTTCAAATAGCGGATTTCATCAAGCAATTGCCGCAGCTTTGGGCTCGCAATGAATCGATGATGTACTACATCTTCCCCTTTGAAGACCTGATTACAGTGGAGTTTCGAAAGTATAATCCCGGCGCCTCCGGGCCGCCCAATCGCATCTGCTGGCCACTGCGCAACTACATGTGGGCCACCGCCGGGCCGAAGTTCTGCTATCAGGTCGAAACGGATATTGCGGACAAGACGATCCGCTATGGAGTAATTAACAACTTCTGCGCGCTGTGGCGCTTCAAGCTTGAGAATATCGTAAGCAGCGACTACACGATTGCCACCGACCAGATGATTCATTACCCCCCGGTGTCCGATGACAGCCGCTACACGTTCAGTTTGTGGGCCTTCCCAGAAGAAATGTACCCAACAGTCCTGCCGGCATTTGTCCAGTTTTCCAAGGACTATTATCAGCAAAAAGGTTATCGCACCAACATGCTGAACGTCGGCTATCGCATTTCCAAGGACCAGCAATCCCTGTTGTCGTATTCCTACGATGGCAACGTGATGACCGTGGACCCGATTTCCACCTTCAATCCCGGGTGGCAGGATTTTCTGAATGCCTACAACGATTTCTGCTGCGGCATGGGCGGAAAGCCGCTGATGAACCAAACTCCTCAGCTTACCCGGGCACAAGTGCAAAAAGGACTCGGAGATCGAGTGAAGCAGTTTGCCGCGATAAGAAGCAAATACGATCCCGGAAACCGGCTGCTGAATAGCTATTTCCAGGATTTGCTGGCGGATTGAGGTGGCTTTGCCCTGGAGGCGATGCTTTTCACTTAAGTTGGCTGGTTCCCAATCGACCACTCACCCACAGCCCCTATAGGCACTAGAACAAGGGTCGTTTCAGGGAATCTGCAAGCCCGCGTAGCGGGCGAAAGATCGTCACTCGTGTCCAAATTAGGTGGAGAGCGTGGGGTTGGGAAGGGGCTTTGCCCCGTGCTCTGCGGAAAGGCTTTGCCTTTCCGGCCCATTTGCCCCGGATTTCTCCTCTTACGCGCCGCCGCGAAGGCTATGCCTTCGGCGGCGCGGAAGAGGTTGGTGAGTAGTCCTCGGCGACGGAAAGGCGTAGCCTTTCCGCAGAGCAAGCGGCGGAGCCGCAGGTTAGTACTAAATTCGCGAATCGCAATTTGGACGCGGGCGAAAGATCGTCACTCGTGTCCAAAACAGATTGTGGCAGGTTGGGAATGAGCCGCTGCGCAAGCGCTCGCTATGCGGGGAAGGTGGGTTCTTTCTCACGCTGGCGGTCGAGCCAACCTGTTTCCAGCGGAGATCGAGGAAATTTGCTGCCCTCGCCCCTTTGGGGGAGAGGGGCCGGGGGCATAGGCGTTAAAACAACCTTGAGAGTTCCGAAAAGCCCGCAAAGCGGGCGTGGTCATTTAGCCCATGGCGAGCCAGCCATGGGAACGTATGCCGAAACCGAAATATTTTAAGCCCCGTAAGGGGCGATGTCAGAACATCCCGACACCGCCCCTTACGGGGCTGGATGGACTTTGTTGGGGGGGCGTCAACCCACGGCTGGCTCGCCGTGGGCTAAATGACCACGCCACTCCGTGGCTGAATACGCTCTGTGGTCTCTGTGCGCTCTGTGGTGAACTTTCTTTCGCGCCAACGGACCCGAACCCGCCTTCTGGCGTGAACTATGGAATCCCGACGAACAGCGCCGCTAATCTTCACCTTTGTCGCCGCACTGGCATTTCTCCTGCCGATTACCACGGCCACTCGTTCGCCCGCTAAGAATCCCGCGCCGGCATCGGATTTATCCATAGGCAAGCCAGGCACGGCGGGGGAAGAGCCCGCCCGTCCGGACTTCCCCAGCGCCAAGGATCTCGTCTCCGAGTATCTTTTTAGCCGCGAAGCGACTCAAGCCGCAGCATCGGGCCGCCCTTCGGAGGCGGACTATACCATCGATTTTCTCATCGCCACGGTGCCTGATCCTGTCAGCTCCCGCTTACCCCACTTTTTCGATAGTTTTGCCGAATCCATGGAGAGCGCCGCGGAAGCGTCCGGTTACACGCTTGACCGCTTTGCCTTGCCCTGGCTCAATAAGGAACGTGAAGCGGGTGACAATGTTCCCCGCTGGCGTCAGACCCTCTACGAGACCGTCCCGGGCCTTATTCTTTTCCGTGATCCGCAGGACCGCAAGCTCCTGCTGATTTTTCTGGTGGGAGAAACCCCTACCACGGGAATTCACAAGCGGGCCATGTTTTCCGCGCTCGAACAGATGGCGCAATTCTATCCCTGGGATCCTAAACACGCGGAGTTGCCGGCAGGATTTCCCCAGGTAGCGCCGGACGTTAGCCCGGTTGGCGCCGCCCCCCCGACATTGCCGGGACAAGCCCCGGGCGCTACGTTCAGGGTCATGGGGCCGTCTTTCTCGGGGTCGGCGGTGTCATTACGCTCGGTCCTCGACCGGTGGAGTGAGTCTCGCAGCGATGCCTCCCAGGTACGATTTCAAATCATCTCCGGGACCGCCACGGCTATCGATGCCGGTTGGCTTTCGCAAGCTGCCCAAGGCCATGCGACCTTCCAGGCCACCGTGCCGCCCGACGATGAAACGCTCCGCGCCGTGGCCTGCTACATCGGTCAACTTGGCTACACAAAGATTGCAATTCTAACGGAGAGCAACACCGCCTACGGGCAAAACGCTACGAATCAGGCTTCGGCAGGGAACGGAACAAATAATCAAAACCAGGGGGGCTGCGGGAATGGCCGAAGCGTTCCCGACATACTAAGCCTGCCTTTCCCCCTCGACATCTCGCGCCTGCGCGTTGCCGTCAGCAGCGTAACACCCCAGCAGGCACAAACAAATCCTGAAACCGGAAGCAGCAACCCTCTTCCCCGCCATCTTGCGCAACAAGGGGCTGAGCCGCGCGAGGTCATTCCATCCTATTCAGCGTTGAGCGTTCAGTCGGCGGAATTGACCCTCTCAAATCTGCTCTCCACCATCGCTCGCGAGCAATTTGGCTATGTCGGAATCGTTGCCACCGACGTGCGCGACGCAACTTTCCTCGCCCGCGAAGTCCGGGAGCATTGCCCCGCCACCGTCCTCTTCACGCTCAATTCAGACCTTCTTTACGCCTACCCTGACGTTAATAGCGCCACTCGCGGCATGATTGTTGTTACGCCTTACCCGCTCTTTAATCTCGAGCAGCTTTGGACTTATGCCTACGGAGGTGACAAGACGCGTCTTCAGTTCGCGAATCAGGCTGCGGAGGGCGTCTATAACGCCACCTTGGCTCTTCTTCATCAAGATGAAAGATTGGTGGATTATGGAACGCCCCTGGCGGGGCGCGCCAACACTCAGGGCGCCAAAGAGCACAAACCGTCACTGTGGGTGACGGCGATCGGAAGCGGAGAGGCCCTTCCGGTCAGGTTAATGGCATGGAAAGACAATGGCAATTACACGTATGCACCGGCGGCATCGAGTGGCGCCAACAGACGCCGGGGAAAGCCCAGCGTGGGCCGCGGAATCTATGCGGAAAACTCCGTTGTCGCCGTCATCGCGGTCAGCATCTGCATTGCCGCCGTTGCACTACTGATAGTCAGTCAATACTGGCGGCCCGAGAAGAGAGGGGCGAGCCGGATTTCCGCCATGCTGGGAGATACCGCCTCCGCGGCGTATTGGTCTGAATGCCGCCTGTTCCTGCTTTGCGGCTGCATGAGCTTGCTGTCAATTTATGTGGTGGTGGTTGCAGCATTCTGCCTCCCCTTCATCGCGGGGAGAGAATTGGGCAGCAGCCTTCAAACCACGGCAACCCCTAAAATCGCGGCCGGCATCGCGGTAGCGACGGTTATGTTGTTGCTCCTGGCCATCCACACGCTTGTATCCGCTCTCCGCAAGGCACCCAGCGATCAGCGCGGATCTGCTCCCGAGGTTGTTATCTCCGCGCTTTTCAGCAGCGTATTTATCTTTATCCTCGCCGGGCTTCTGGGAATGACGTGGCTTGAGGGGGTCAAAGAATGGCCCGCCAGCGGGTTCTTCATTCACCTGCGCTCCTTTGACCTGCCCGGCGGCCTGTCACCCCTTCTGCCGCTTTCCTGCGTGGCCATGGGGGCATGCCTCTGGGCGTTGTGTTCCTTCCGCCGCCTGCGGCTGCTCGACGTCCTGCGCGCCACCGGGACCGTGGAGAAACCGCATTCCTGGCTGAGCTTCGTGTCCCTCAACGTGCGCACCTTCAGCGGGGTGTGCGAACTTGAGAACAGCGTGAAGCACATTCTGGAAAGCTCCTCGGTCCTTTCCTTGGGGTGGTACTCCGTGTTGATCGCTGTTGCTCTATTGGTGGGCCACTACTTCTTTGCCACGCGGTTGGTATCGGCGCTGGAAACGCGGCCTTTTTACTGGCTATTCGAGGCGGCGTTCATCATTGTTTATTGGGCCCTGCTCATGGAATTTCTCCGCCTGGTTTTTGCCTGGCGCAGCCTGCACCTCCTTTTGCAACGCCTTTCCTGGCATCCCCTGCTCGCCGCCTTTAAGCGCTATCGGGCCTCCCATCTGAATTTTGCAAAAATCAATCTCACCCACCCGCCATCGAGCTTTGCCGCGCTGGAATCCTCGGTGGACCAGGCTGGCCGCCTGGTGCGCGCGGCCAACTCCCTGGCGGTGGCGCCGGAGATCGGCGAGGGTTGGCGCGAATTGTTGCGGCAATCGATTCCCCAATGGGAAGCCCATGTTCAAAGCGCCGGATCACACCTTTGCGAGGCGCTTCGGCTGGAATGGGCGGACGATTCCCGGGCCGAATCGCCTTCCCGCACGGAAATGGGGCAAAAAAAACGCGCCACCCGCATCCAAGGCAATTGGCGACAGTCCCTTAAGTCTCGTTGCCACGCCCACCACGCCCTGTTCCGGCTCTTGCAATCCTTGGGAAAACCGATGGAAGAGCACTGGACGTCCCTTCACGTGGAGGGCGCACCGGCGGCTCTCGCACCGGAAATCAAGGAATTTTTCGACCAGGTGGAGGAGTTCATCGCCGGCCGTGTGGTTAACTTCCTGGCCATCGTGTTTCCCTTGATTCAAAATCTGGGGTTCTTTGTTCTTGCCGGATTGTTGCTCATGTTGCTGGCCGTCACTTCCTACCCGTTTCAGCCGCGGAATGAATTCCTCTTCTTCAATTGGGTCGTAATCCTGTCTTTTATAGGAACAGTGTTTTGGATTTTTGTGCAGATGGACCGGAACACGATTCTGAGCCTGTTGAACGATACCGTCCCCGGCCAGGTCAATTTCAGCCGTGAGCTGGTGATTAGAGCGATTCTCTACATTGCCGTCCCTCTGATGGCACTGCTCGGCGCGCAGTTTCCCGAAAGCTTGCGGCAGCTTCTGTCACTTTTCACGGCGGCCCAGGGCAGTCCATGAAAGTGGAATTCGCATCATGAGCAGGAGCGAGGTGTACATGTTCACACCGCACCATACCGGCATTGTGGTGAGCGATTTGGAGACAACCATGAATGCCTATATTGAGAATTTCGGTTACAGCTTCTATCAGTTTGAAGTCAATGAGGCGAATGCAAGTCTGAGTGGAAGCTCCCCCAGTTTCCTGTTGCGGTTCGGGATGGGGCAACTCGGCCTGAATCTCATTGAGTTGATCCAGCCGGTCTCCGGCACGACCCTGTATTCCCAGCACCTCGCCCAAAAAGGGCCGGGATTGCACCACCTGGGATTTTCGGCATTGGACGTTGCCGCCGCCAGGAAGCAACTCGCAGCGCGGGGCTGCAATTGCCTTCAGAATGGAAGAATCAACGGACTGGTGGATTTCAGTTACTACGAATCAGCGGAACTCGCCTGCATCGTCGAACCACTGCAATTATCTTGTGACCTCGCAGGATTTCTCCTTAAGAACGCCCGGCCTTACACCCGGAAGTCCGTGTGAACTTCGGACCGCGCGATGGGTCCTGCCATGACCGTTGAGATACCTCGGGGCACTGTCCGCTGCACGCGGGGCATGAGTTGGCCGCAATTTTGAGTTACCGGGAAGGGCGAATCGTGGGAGTCCTGCACAATTATTGAGATGGGATGGTACGCCCGGGGTGATTCGAACACCCGACCCCTTGCTTCGTAGGCAAGTGCTCTATCCAGCTGAGCTACGGGCGCACACGATGCGGTGCGAAGTGGAAGGCATGCGCCTCCCACCCAACTTATAGTCTGGCACGGGCGCGGCACCATGTCAATATTGTGTATGCTTCCATCGTGGCTAATCATACTCTGTCAAGGCACTCAATGAGCGTCGAAACCACTCCATAAAGAACCGGCGATTCTTGCGAAGGAGGGCGATTGCGGGCTTCCCGGAGGCGAGTTCTCTTACTCCCGCGACTCGTCATCCGGTCCACTGGCGTGGTGTTTATGGTATAGTCGCGGGGAAATCCAGAAGGGGAAGTATTTATGACTATTGTCGAAACTATCGAGAAGGATCTGGTTGCGGCCCTCAGGGCACAGGAAACGCTGAAGCTTTCCGTGCTGCGTATGGTCAAAGCCGCGCTGATGAACAAGAAAGTGGAACACGGAAAAGCCGTTGACGACCCGGAGGCACTGGCTGTGCTACGGACGCTTGCCAAGCAGCGCCGCGAGTCCGTGGAAGCCTTTCGCAAGGGTGGAAGGACCGACCTGGCAGACAAGGAAGAGGCCGAGATCAAGATCGTGGAGGCATATCTGCCGGCTGGGGCAAGCGACCAAGATATCGATGCGGCAGTGGCGGAAGCCATCGCGGAAACCGGCGCCAGCACAGCGAAGGACTTCGGCAAGGCCATGAAAGCAGCCGTGGCCAAGCTGGCAGGAAAGAACGCCGACGGCAAGCGCATAAGCGAAAAGGTGCGGGCCAAGCTGGGTGCCTGACTTTTTCCAAAACGCTGGCGCGGCCGAGCCGCAATCCAAAAGGAAACTCACTACGGAGGGCACAGACGTCCCGGAGAGTCGACGGCGAAATTGCCGTAGGTCACCAGACAGGAAACCGTGATTTCTATCCGCATAAGTAGAAGTAGCTTCCCTGCGTCCCTGTGCCTCTATAGTGAGGTTTCTCTTCACCGAAGGAAATTGCTCCTAAACAGCCATTCTTAGGAATATATCTATGAGTACTCAAACCATGCCCGACCCAGGAAGTTCCCCCAGCAAGCACGCCCCGTACGTGCCTGAAACCATGGAGATGAAGGAGTTCACCCTCCGAGCGTTGCTGATCGGATTGGTGATGACGGCGATCCTTGGCTCCGCCAATGCCTACCTTGGGCTAAAAGCCGGGATGACCATCGCCGCAACGTATCCCGCTGCCGTAATCGGGATGGCACTACTGCGGTTGATGAAGGGCTCTTTGCTAGAAGAGAACATTGCCCGAACCGTTGGTTCAATTGGCGAGTCGGTTGCCGCGGGCGCCGTATTCACCATCCCCGCATTTGTGATGGCGGGTTTGTGGCCGGGCCTGACCCACGAAAGATACTGGACCGCGGTGGCGCTCATGGTGATCGGCGGCACGCTGGGAATTCTTTTCGTCACGCTTCTCAGGCGCGTCATGGTGGAAGACAGGGAACTTCCCTTCCCGGAGTCGGTCGCAGCCTCGGAAATCCATAAGGCTGGCCAGCAAGGCTCCAAGGCAGCCAAGATTCTGTTCGCCAATATGGGCTTTGGCGGACTCATGTACCTTTTGGGTGCGGTAAACGTTTTTTCGGCAAACAACACATTTCCCGTGGGCATCAGCGCCCTGGGAAAGAAACTATTGCTGCGCACCAGCACGAATCCCAGCGTTGCCACCACGGCGACCGGCGGCGCCACCGTCTTTACCGCGCCAGACGTCAGCCCGGCTTACCTGGGAGTGGGTTACATCATCGGGCCGCGACTCGCATCTTTGAATTTTGCCGGTGGCGTGCTGGCTTGGGGACTGCTGGTTCCGCTGCTGACGTTTGTTCTCGGGCCGACGATTCAGGCCTCGCACGCCGGCGGTGCGCCGCTCTCATGGACGCTGTTGGCCCAGGCGATATATTTCTCCATTGTGCGGCCCATTGCCGTGGGCGGAATGCTGGTGGGCGCCTCCTACACCCTGTTCAAAATGCGCAAACAACTGGGCGCCGGCATGGCGCGCGCCATTACGGACCTGAAGAAATCGGCGTCTGCACATGCCGCCACCAATCGCACGGATCGTGACCTGAGTTCCAAAGCGATCTTCGCGGGCGTGGGGGTGGTGTTTCTGGCAATGATCGCGCTGTATTACTTCTTCATCGGCCATGCGGGAAATCTTACCAGTTCGAAAGTAATATCGGCAGCGGTGGTGGCAGCGCTGGTGATGGTGGTGATCGGATTCTTCTTTGCGGCAGTGTCAGGAAATCTGGTGGGAATGATCGGCTCGTCCAATAATCCTGTGTCGGGATTGACGCTTTGCACGCTGGTTATTGCTGCTCTGCTGATGGTGGCCCTGGGCGTCTCCGGCACCGGTGGAGTCACGGCAGTACTCGGTATTGCCGCCGTGGTCTGCGTCTCTTCCGCCGTAGCAGGTGAGATGCTGCAGGACCTGAAGGTGGGCCACATCCTGGGCGGCACACCCGCCAAGATGGAGGTTGGGGACCTGTTCGGTATCGTGGTCGCCTCCCTGGTGCTTTTCTTCCCGCTGGCGATTCTCGACAAGGCATACCACTTCGGCAGCGCCGCATTGCCCGCGCCACAAGCCGGACTGATGGCGATGCTGGCAAAAGGCATTGTGGGCGGCGACATGGCTTGGCCGCTGGTGATTGTGGGAATCCTGATGGGTTTCGCCCTGATCATGATTGAAGTGAGAAGCGTGATGCTGTTCGCCGTCGGCATGTATCTCCCGCTCGGGACTACCTTCGCGATCTTCCTCGGGGGCGTCATTCGCTGGTTAACGGACAAGCTGCGGGATCGCCGGGGCTTGAACGATGCCCAGAAAGCGCGGGTGGACAACGCCGGAGTACTCACGGCTTCGGGACTTATCGCTGGCGAGGCTCTGTGTGGTTTGGTCATTGCCGGTCTGGTGGGGTCTGGCCACAATGTGACCTTGTTGAAATGGGCGCCGCCCTTTGTGGTCGCACTGATCGCGCTCATCGTGCTCATCGTTGCGCTAGTGCTGGTTCCTGTGGCAAATGCCGGCAACCCAGATGAGCCCGCGCCGCCAACGGCCATCATGTGACGTCCGTGGACATCGTCATGTGCCCCATAGAGGCGCTTTCCCACGGAGAAAGTACGGCTGATAATCCCCACCCTTTTGCCCGGTAGCATCGCCCGGCACGAAGCCTGCCTCTTATGGTACGCTTCTATTGATGTCGCCTTATCGCCAAGTCGCCTTCTCCTTCGGGCCACCGCTCACCCCGATGGTCAAGAAGTTGGTCATCATCACGAGTGCGGCTTTTGTTCTCACTTACATCCCTGCCCAGATATTCGGGGTGAGGTTTCTTGAATTCTTCGACTACCTTTCCTGGTTCGGGCTTCGACCAGACCTGGTAGTTCACAGGCTTTTCGTTTGGCAACTGGTGACTTACTTGTTCCTCCATGGGGGATGGTTCCACATCATCTTCAACATGTTCGCGTTGTGGATGTTTGGATCGGACCTTGAAAGCCTGTGGGGGGGCAAGAAATTCCTGACCTTCTATTTTGTTGCCGGCGTGGGGGCTGGAATTCTGGATGTGACCCTTAACACACTCTTCCGGCCGGCAGGCCCGTCGGTAACCATCGGTTGTTCCGGTGCGGTGTATGGATTACTGCTGGCCTATGGAATGCTCTTCCCCGAGCGGCTCATCTATCTCTATATGATCATTCCCATCAAGGCCAAGTGGTTCGTGGCCATTATGGGAGCAATCGAATTTGTAAGCTCGTTCAGCGACCTCGGCTCCGGCGTCAGCCACGTTGCGCACCTGGGCGGCATGCTCTTCGGGTACATTTACCTGCGAGGTTGGGCTCTTCCTTATCGGTTACAACTTCAGTATCACGACTGGCGGCGCGCCCAATTGCGCAAGAAATTTGAAGTGTACATGCGCGACCAGGAGAAGAAAGGCAAACACGGCCGCTGGGTAAACTAAAGTGGACGTAGCGGCGAGCTTACCTCGCCAAATGGCTGTAGCGGCGGGTTTACGCCGCCAATGGCGGCATAAAGCCGCCTCTACGCAGATTAACCCATCCAACCGAAATAACCCCCATTGACAGCTTTGCTTCGCTAGTGCTAATTTCCAGAACGTTGTTGGTAATCTGACAACGTGTGTTCCTGCGGTGCCCCGCTTGAAAACGGGGAAAAAGGAAAGGCCGTTAAAATCGGCCGCGGTCCCGCCACTGTGATCGGCGAGCCGCATCCTCCCAGGCATTGTTGCCGGCCACTGTTCTGCCCTGCGCAGAAGGGGAAGGCTGAGGATGTGGTGACGACCCGAGAGTCAGGAAACCTGCCCGGGAACCTCATATTCAACCTAACTCTTCGACGGAAAGAGTCCTGGGGAAGACTGCGAAGCCTTCCGATTCCGCCTTTAGGAACAGGAAGGCTTTTTTATTTTCGCCTCCTCCTTGGGATTCCTTCCGCATGCCCCCGTCGTGAGAAACGGGGAGAAGGAGTCTTTTGTGATGCAGCACAATTTCAAAAACCGGGACGCGCGATTGCGAGCCCCGGCCGTCCGGATTGAAAGCAATACCCCTCACAACTTTGCAATTTGGCCCTCCTTTCTGCTGGGCGCACTTTTGGTTCTATTTTCTGCAACCGCTGTGCAGGCAGGAACACTGAAGGGAACTGTCCTGGACCCTAGCGGCCGCCCGGTTCCGCAAGCTCACGTAACTCTGCTCAGGTCCCTGGCCGTTGTAGACCAACAACAGACAGATTCCCAGGGAGTCTTTAAGTTTGCTACCCTCGCCAATGGAAAGTACCAACTGGCCGTTGATGCGCCGGGGCTTTCATCCCCGCAAGCAGAGGTGGAAATTCACGGAGCTGATGTCCAAACTCTGGATCTGCATTTGCAATTGAGTGCGGTACAACAGCAGGTGGTGGTTTCGGCCTCGCTGGCAGGCTCGTTGGCATCGGAAGTCGGTTCCTCCGTTTCCGTGGTGCCGGGGCAGGAGATCAGCGACCGTGCTGCGCAAAACGTGCTGGACGTGCTTACCGGAATCCCTGGTGTTGAGGCAAGCCAGGCGGGCCGCCACGGAGGCGCCACCGGCGTCTACGTTCGCGGTGGAGAGTCCAATTACAATCTGGTAATGGTCGATGGCATGGAGCTGAACCAATTCGGCGGCAGCTTTGATTTCGCCCCGCTGCCGGCCGATGGCGTTCAGCGCGTCGAGGTGACCCGCGGTCCGGAAAGCGCCCTCTATGGTCCCAATGCCGTCACCAGCGTTATTAACATCGTGACGCTGCAGGGTGAGGGCACTCCGCATTTCACCTTGCAGGCAGAGGGTGGAAGCTTTACCACTCGCCGTTTTCTTGCCGACGGAAGCGGCCTGACCCACGGCTTGAACTGGGGGTTCGATGTTTCCCGGCTTGACTCCGGGGGGCTCGTCGCCAACGACCAATACCGCAACCAGTCGGCATTTCTAAGCCTCGGCTATCACCGCAGCCAGCGCCGGCGGTTGGATTTCCACTTCTTCGGCAATGCCAATAACGCCGGTGCGCCCGGCCCCTATGGATCCGATCCGGACGGCCTGTTCGGGGGAATCGACAGGATATCCCGTGACAAACAGAATATGTTCGGGTGGGAGGGCAGCTATTCCGAACAAATCACGTCCAACTTCCGGCAGGTCACCACGGGGAACGTTTCCACCAATGATTCCTACTTCCGCTCACCCTATGGAGATTCCTACTCCAACAACTTGCGGGGCGTTCTGAACACGCGCAGCGAAGTGGCGGTCTCCAACAAGGACTTCTTCGTGGCTGGGTTTGAATACAATCGCGAACAAGTGGAAGACACTTACATAGCGAATAACAACGGCGTGCCGTTTGTACTCCCCCGCACCAGCCTGGCTTTCTTCGCGGAAAATCGTTGGAGCCCCACTCACCGCCTCTACCTCACCACGGGATTCCGCTTGGATGATTTGCGCACGCATTCGCTGCCGGCAGACAGTTCCGCCGGCCGCCCGCTGCTTGACCCCAGTACGATCGTCAAAGTGAATCCCCGCGTTTCAGCGGCGTATATGCTGCGAGAATCGAATGGGGGCTCGATGGATGGAACCCGTCTGCACGCGAGTTTCGGTACCGGCATTCGCGCGCCGGACGGTTTCAACCTGGCCTTCACCAACAACCCCCATCTGAAGCCTGAAAAGAGCATCAGCTTCGACGCTGGAATTGAGCAGCGGTTCTTTCATGACAAGGCAGTGTTGGATTTCACCTACTTCAACAATCATTTCAAGGACCAGATTGTGACGTTGGGGGGTTCGCTGACCAACCTGAGTTCGTTTGCCTCGGATAATCTTGGCAACTCACGGGCGCAGGGGGCGGAAATCTCTTTCCAGGTCCATCCCATCAAGTCTTTGCAAATGTCGGCGGAATATACGCTGGACAACACAGTGGTCCTTGCTCTTAACGGAACATCGCAGGTCCTCGCACCGCTGCAAGTGGGGCAGGAGTTGTTTCGCCGGCCGCGCAATTCCGGGGCCTACAATCTCACCTGGCGGCATGGCAACCTGATGCTCAATACCAACGCTTACATTCGCGGACCGGTTCTGGACATCGAACCGAATTATGGAGCTTATGCCTGCTCGATGGGCATGCCGTGCCTGTTCACGAATAAGGGTTACGTCCGCGTGGATGGCGGGTTCTCTTACCGCTTGCCGCGCGGTGTGGAAATATACGGCCGGCTCGACAACATCGTTGATCAGAAGTACGAGGAAGTTTTCGGGTACCCATCGCTGCCATTCAATTTCCTGGCCGGTGTAAGGTTTACCTTCCCAGGGCGGTAAAGTCGGGAGAAGTTAGAAGCCATGAGTATGAAGTTAGAAGCAAGTGGCAGGCAGTGTTATTAAGCGATTTCTTCATAGCCCTCGGAAGGGCGTGGCTACACAGGCTGCGGAAAAACTCTCCGGGACTGTTCGTCCTTGATCCCCGCAGGGGATAGATATAGTAGCCGGGGGCAACGCCCCCGGAAAACATGCCGCCAACAAGGTTCGACCCTGAAGGGGTCGAACTCGGGTGACATCTCGCATGTTTTGCGTGCCACATTCGCGGAATATGCGACCCTTCCAGGGTCGGGGCGATGGGCCGGGCTTTCCGGGGGCGTTGCCCCCGGCTACTATATTGTGCCCTTGCAGGGCGTTGAAAGGATCACGAGCTTTTCCGCAGCCTGTGTAGCCCTGCCTTCCATCCGTCGACAGATGGGATCGCGAACTTCTGCAACTAAACACCGGAAGGGATTAGAAGTCAGCCCATGACATCGATTCTAACTTCTCGCTTCTAACTTCTTCTTTGAGGAACCAACTATCATGTCAAAAGACATCTTGTTCTGCTGGAGTGGAGGGAAGGACAGCTCCCTGGCGCTTCATGAAGTTCAGAAGGCAAAAAGCCACAACGTCGCGGCGTTGCTAACCACTATCACGGAAGACTACGACCGCATCAGCATGCACGGAGTTCGCCGCGCTCTGTTGGAGCAGCAAGCCGAGGCTTTGGGTTTGCCACTGAAGAAGGTCTTGATTCCCAAAGAAGCCACCAATGATATTTACGAGTCCCGTATGCGAGCTTTGCTGGAAGAGGGCTTGCGCGAGGGGATAGACACCGTGGCATTCGGGGATATCTTTCTGGAAGACCTCAAACTGTACCGGGAGAACAACCTGGCACAACTCGGAATGAAGGGCCTTTTTCCCATATGGAAGCAAGACTCGGCGGAACTGGCGCAAACATTCATCAATCTGGGATTTAAAGCGGTGCTGGCGTGCATCGATACCAAGTTTCTCGATCCTTCATTCGCCGGAAGGCCCTACGACCAGGATTTGCTCCGCGATCTTCCTCCCAACGTCGATCCCTGTGGCGAGAACGGAGAGTTCCATTCCTTCGCCTTCGACGGCCCGATCTTCAAACACAGGATCAACCATACAGTGGGTGAAGTCGTGCGCAGGGATCGCTACTGCTTTTGCGATTTAGTTCCCGCCTGATCAACCATGCGCGGACGGATAGCTCGCCAATTCCGCCGCGTAGCGGGTGATTTCATTTGTCGTGGCAGCCGCCGGGTGAGGGTTGCTTTTGGCAACGTTGATGGAGTGCCATAAGACGTCCGCAACCATGGCCATTTGTTGCGTCGGTCTGGAAGTATCCAGATCGGCAGTGGTGGACAGGGCCGACTCGGTCAGGCGGTCGATGGCGGCGGGATCAAGAAGGTCGATGCCTATTTGATCCGCACTGGCAGCCTCGTGCGCCGTCTGGTACGCCTCGATATAACTTGGAAGAAGCTTGGACAAGGCAGCATTCTGTACGAGTTTGTCGTAAACCGGTTGGCCTTGTTTCTGGTCATGCATGATCAGCCGGATGGGCTCAATGACGGCCTCGCAACCGCCAGCGCTCTCAAACAGACCGTCAGCATAGTTGAACAGTTTGGGGAGATAGTCGGTAGTGGCCAAAGGATAAGCCAGCGCAGCCCTTAACCGCCCGTGCGGCGCAAAGGTCGGTAATGGGAAGGAGTTGATGGTAGGAGTGCAGGGAAATTGGTGGGCGGCAACAAAGCTTTCGTTTCCTTTGCCGCGCTGGTATCGCGCCCCGGTGTAGCTCACCACAGCATCTCTGCCAATCAACCCTTTCGACCTTAGAAACGCCACTCCCACGAGTACTCGAACGCTCTCCTCTCCCCGGCCTCGAACGTGTGGTTCGATGTTGCGGAAATCCAGGGAGTCGAACTTTAGATTGGCGGGAGGCTTGGTAGGGCCGGCGGTCTTATCTCTTTTTGGCTTGGCAAGCAAGTATTTCTTCCCTAGAACCTTCCTCAGCCCCTTTAAACCCACCGGCGGACCGGAAGTGTAAGGGCCGTCTGGCACGAGCAATCCCAATTCATTGAGCTTCCAGCTTGCCATGTTGATCCCTCCCGCGGCATTCCAGCCATCCTTTGAAGCGAGCTTTCCGCACATACGCCCATGCGTCAGCGCAGGCTTCAACCAGCGCTGCCAACAGTTATTCCCATGCCAACTCCGCATGGCCTCTTAACGGGAAATTCCATTATGTATGGACTCCAGCCCTGTTGACAACATACACTTGGGCCTTCCCGAATGCAATCGCCAGCAGGTATTTGGCGTTCTGAGCTTCCAGTGCGGACGTCTACCGCAATGTCCCCACAAAAGACGAATTGAAACTTTTGGAAGATGCCGTTAGAATAAAGGTTTGCTCTTGAGGCAAACAAGGAGTCTGTATGAAGGACAAGATCCACCCTGAGTATCATGAGGTCACCGTGGTCTGCGCGTGCGGCAGCACTTTCAAGACGCGTTCGACTTACAAGAGTGACATCCTGCACATGGAAATCTGTTCCAAGTGCCATCCTTTCTTTACCGGCAAGCAGAAGCTTATTGACAGTGGCGGCCGCGTCGAGCGGTTCAACCGGAAATACGCCGGATTCAAGAAGGCTACCCCTGCGGCTGCCGAAACCAAGGCTTAGTCCCGCTCGTAACTGGGCGTGGGCAAGGCTTTAGCGCAGGGGGAGTTTGGCGGGCGCATCGGACCCAGGGATTTACATAATTTGCATAACGGGGGCCGGATGGCCACAATTCCACCTCTCGATCCCTACATTTCCAGACCGAAAGTCTACCTGGTAGGCCGCCAGCAAGTCGCCGAAGACGAGCTGGCGCGCTTCCTTGCGGATGAGGGAATGGTGTTTTCCACCGACGCTCCCGCCGCCGGCGAGGCTCTGGCGGAAATCGCCGGGCGTGTTTGTTACATGTCGTTTGGCAAGGGGCGAAAAAGCAATCAGGAGTACCTGGACAATATCCTTACCTCCAAGCACGGCAGCGTGCTGGAACACGCCGTGTGGAGCGTGCTGATCACCGGAGTCAGCCGCGCCCTTACCCACGAACTGGTACGCCACCGCGCAGGCTTCGGTTATTCCCAGCTTTCCCAGCGCTATGTGGATGAGAGCGACGCCCGTTACGTGGTTCCCCCGCTCTACCAGGAAAATCCCGAACTGCGGGAAAAGTGGCAGCAGACCATCGAAACCCTGCGCAAGGCCTATACGGACCTTGCTGAGGCCACGGCGGATTACGTGCAGCAGAAGCACCCGGAAATGACTCCTCGCGACCGGCGCAAGTGGGCGCGCCAGGCCGCCCGCTCCATTCTTCCCAACGCCACCGAAACCAAGATCTTCGTGACGGGAAATTCCCGCGCCTGGCGGCACTTCCTCGAGCTGCGCGGCAGCATCCACGCCGATACGGAAATCCGCTTGCTGGCAGTTGAGGTCTTCCGCGTCTTCAAGAAAGAATCCCCGAATATATTTCAAGATATCGAGCTCGTGGATGAGCCCGATGGTATGCCTTCCGTCCGCGTCATTCATTCCAAAGTTTAAGCCGCGTCTCAACAGGCCTTTCCTCGCAACCGTGGGCACGGAGCCGGGGGTCGACTTCCTTGGCGGCCCGGAAGACTTGCCCGGCTTGCTGGCGGCGTCGGATTACTTTGTGGTCGCGTGCCCGTTGACGCCGGTAACGGAAGGGTTGATTGGCAAGGAACAGTTTGCACTGATGAAGCCTGATTCCTTTCTGATCAATGTATCGCGGGGGGAGATCATCCAGGAACGTGCTCTCTACGAAGCCCTTCGCTCGGGGAGAATCGCCGGGGCTGCCCTGGATGTTCTGATCGATCCAAACCCCGCGACCCGATCTTCAAACGCCCATTCGTCAGCACGAGTATCCGCCATCCATAACAATGTTCTGCCCCGTAATGTAGCGGGAGGCGTCAGAAGCTAGGAATACGACAACCCCTTTTATGTCGTCATGCTCCGCCATTCTTTTCAGCAGGACGCGGCTGCGGTAACGGGATAGGAAGGGCTCCTGAAGACCCTCGGTTTGAAATCCGCCCGGGGAGATCGCGTTCACGCGGATGCCGCGCGAACCTGCCCACGCCGCCAAATACTTGGTCATGCCGATCAGGCCGTGCTTGTGAAAGTGGTAGTCCGGAGGAGTCGTCATTTCGGTTCCTTCGAAATTGCGAAAATCAGGGGCCACCACACCTTGGATGGAACCGATATTGATGATGGTACCGCGACCCTTTTCCATCATTGGATCCAGGAAGGCGCGCGAAATGGCAAAGAGCCCGGTGGCATTTACTTCCATGGATTGTCGCCAGGTTTCCAGCGGGTCCTGGTAGCGTCGCATCGATCGGCCGACGCTGTTGTTCACCAGGATGTCGAGGGATCCAAAGCTCTGAAGAATCCGGTCGCGCAACTGCAGAATAGATGTCTCGCTTGCCTGATCGTAATGGTCGGCGCTGGCCTGCATGCCCTTTTGACGCAATGCCTCTGCACGCGTTTCGCATTGGGCGTGATTTCGGGAGGCCACGATCACGTGCGCCCCCGCTTCCGCCAGTGCTTCGCTGATGGGGCTGCCATATATCCCGGCGCCGCCCGTAACCAGGGCCGTCCGATGGGTCAAATCAAAAAGCTCGCGTACGTTCATCCGCCATCTCCTGTTGTTCTTCGGGACCCCTCACGTTGCAGCGCATCAATTATGAAGTGAGGTCTCACGTCTCTCAATCACGGCGATTCACCACCACCGCCGGATTCCAGATTACCGGCTGCGCAGTGGTGGTTCCCGAGTGTTGGAGCACAAAACGCACGCAATCGCCTTTGGCCACCCTCACATTTTCCAAGCGGAAATCGACCGCTTTCGAGAAGTCTGGCTGAATTTCCGCCCACCCGCTCGCCGGCCAAATCTGGCGGTCGTTGTGCAGGATGCGAGCTCCAAGGGCCTGCCCGTTTTGCGCGCTGGGATCTTTGCGGATGGACCCGGAAATCATAAGCGCCGCGTCCGTGGGCGCAACGAA
>JARLGN010000093.1 GCA_031292775.1 Acidobacteriota bacterium
AACATCAACAATCGTTTCCCCTTCCAGAGGGGCGCCCACACCGCAAAAAGTGCGGCCGAAACGAATCCGGCAGGATATCACAAAAACCCGGACACGTGGGCAACCGGGTGATCGGCCATCGGGTCGTCTCGCCATCTCACCGTTGGAGGATCTCGCCATTGGCTCATCGGTTCGTTGAGTGATTTGCCGGTCTGCAATCTCAAATTCGATTTGCAATCCTGAATCTCCCCTCCCGAACTTCGGACCCTGAAGCGCACCGCTGGCATCCGCTGCCAAGCTTCGTAATGCACTCACTTTCAAACTCTTGCAGAAAATTGAGGGGATTCACATCAGAGAATAGGGAAATGCGGGTCAAACCGAGGGGTTCGAAGTGTTGGATCTTGAATCCGCAATTGTCTCATGAATTTTGAATCCCCCAGGGGGGCCAGCGCCGGCTATCTACCTTCATTTTCTATAATATAAAGTAAATTTCAAGTAAGGCATTTAGTTTCAATAAGTTGTCAGCCTTACAATATTTTGGCTTTGGCTTGACCCATTGTTTTCAGTAGCTTCTAGGCTTCGCTCGGGCTCGCGCAAGGCTTGCCGGGCGAGCCGTCGCCACTCTCGCTGAGTATAAGCCTAGTCTTCCGTCTCCATCTCGAGTGAATGTCGATGAGCTTCGCAAACTCAAGGGGGCGGTGGATTTCCGGGTGTTGCGGCGGTTGGCGGTGCAGCGGGCGGGAGTCATGACGCGGGGTTTCAGCAGGGACATGGGGGCGCCTCTTCCTTACCTGTCCGATAGATTACATTGTAGCCTATGATTTGTCAAGAAGAATGTTGTCCGGGTCGGCCGGGACCCAAGGAGGATTCACCGCAGAGGCGCAGAGGCGCGGAGTAAGAAGAGCAACCGTAGCGCGGACCTCCGCCGTTGAGGTCCGCGGCACTTCCCTCGACTCGCGGTCCCGAACCCGAGGGCAGGCGTCTCTCTTTGCGATTTGTGGCTTTTGTAGGGAAGCGCTATTCACCGCAGAGGTGCGGAGGCGCTGAGAAGCAAGAGAAAGTCAAAAGTCAAAGCGCAAAAGGCAAAAGTGAATAGTCGCAGGTTTTAGCCTGTTTACTGTCTACCGTCTACCGTATTCTTTTCTCAGCGCCTCCGCGCCTCTGCGGTAAAGCCCTTGCAGTTAAGATAGCAATTGCCCGTCGGCCCGTGGTGGTGCTGACGTCTGATAGAATTAAGACAATCGCTGGGGAGCCAAACCATGCCAAAGGGAAAACGCCAGGAAAGGGTCGCGCCCGTGGACGAAGTTCCGATCCGGTTGCGCATTGAATCACTGGAGGAAGGTGGCTTCGTGGCAACGAGCCCCGATGTGCCCGGCTTGGTCGCCGAAGGGCGCAGCGTCACGGAAGCGGTTGAGATTGCCCAGGGACTGGCGCGAAGGATCGTCGAGTCCTGCCTCGATCACAGCGACCCACTTCCTCCCGCCTTCAGAAAATCACGCCCAGTCCAACGCGACTTCGTTGTGCCTGTGGGCATCAGCTAATGGGTCGCCTCGCTTGGTTCAAGTATCGCGAAATGGCCCGCAAGCTGCGCGCTTTCGGGTTCACCTTTGACTGCCCCGACTCGTAGTCATGAACTCTGGCGGCACACCGCTACGGGCCGCAAAGTCACCCTTCCCCACCACGCGCGCGATATGGCCGAGGGCAAGCTTCGCGCACGAATGCCGCGAAATCAACAAAATCAAGTCCACGCGGCGCTTATTGCGGCGTGTCATCGTTTTCTTTTTCGAGGATGTTATTGATGTCGCGTTTTCCGTGCAGTACCCGGACCACCCGAACCCCGGCCTCGTGAGCGAGGTAATAGACGCGCACATCCTCAAATCCCTTGACGGGCCAGGATCGCAGGCCCCGGAGAGCTTCCCGGGAAAGTCGCTTGGGCGCGCCGCCCTGCGGCGTCCGGATGATCCCCTCCATTGTTCCCCGGACGGCGCTTAGGAAGCGTTCGGCCACTTTCGGCTTGTCCTGCTCCACCAGGTAGTAGCGAAACTGGCGCAGGATGTCATCCCGTGCCGCGGGGAGGATAATCGGCTTCAAAGCTTTTTCCTCGCGCGGTGTTTGCGTGCAATCCCGGCGGCCTCGCTCTTAAGTTCCTTCCAGAACTCTTTGGTCAGCGGAATTTCTTCGCCGGATGCCAAACCTTCAACCAGCAACGTTTCCAGCCTGGCATCCTCCTCCCTGGCCCGAGCTTCGCGCAACAGGGTGCGGAAGTACTCGCTGACGTTGCCGTAATCCTTCGTGGCAATCTGGCGCTCCACAAAGCCCTTAAGCGACTCGGGGAGGGAGATGGTTACGGTCCTCATCGCGCGCCTCCAATCTTATCCTCTCGGTGCATCGTGTCCTTCTTAACTATTCCTAATAGATAAGATACTAGCGTATTTGGCCGTTGTAAAGCCGTAGCCACAGTTAGTGCTTTCATGGCGGTAGGCTTTTCTTATGAAAACAAACCCAGGGTCAACTCCGAAGGCAAATTGAAAAGAATAGTAACGAGTGATGAGCCTATCCGCGAAGATTTTTGTGTGAGGCGCCGTTCGAACGGGTACATGCATTCACGGGATGCAGGTCTTGCCCTACCCGGCGTTCCGCAGGGTGAATGGGGAATTCAGAAATGGTAGCCACAGTCAGTGAATTTCTGACTGTGGGCTCTTTCCACACGTGCATCCCCAATCGGAAGCGCCTGATCCTCGCCAGAAGTTCACGTTTTTGCAAAGAAGAACCCGCGGTCAGGAAGGCAGTGACTGCGGCTAACAGCTACCCGGCGTTCCGCAGGGTGAATGCGGAACCGGGGGGCTGTCCGTCGGCTGACGGATCCCCCTACGAATGGCCTTGTGGACGCAAGTGGTCTTCTACACCAATTCAATCGATACGCGGCGCCCAACCATGGCCGCTGCCCGTTGCAGGCTGGAGAGCGTGATGTCGTTCTTCGGGTCAAGCAGACGGTCAACCTGTGTCCGGCTTGTCTTGAGCAGCGTCGCCATGCGCGACTTGGATATTTTCTTATTCTTCATCGCCTGGGCGAGTTGCCATGCGACGACTTCCTTAATCGCCTGGGCTTGCGCCTCTTCAAAGATGCCTTCCTCCTTGAGGAAATCATCAATACTCGAACCCATGTGTTTCTTGCTCATGGCTCCAACTCCTTCTGGCGCTTCCGGGCCAATGCCAAATCCTCATGAGGTGTCGTCCGCGTCTTCTTGATAAAACCGTGCAATGCCACAAGGTGCTCGCGGTAGAGACAGAGCAGCACGCGCGCTGTGCGTTTCGTCTCCAAGTCTGTCCGCACTTCCCACAACCCATTACCCAACGGGCGGCACAACGGCATTCCCACCGGCCACCGCCATTGCGCCCGCAACAGGTCTTTCCCAATAGCCTGACGCTCGGCTTCCGGCAATTCCTTCAGCCATTCCCGCACGGGCTCACTGCCTGCCGCGGTGCGGAAGAAGATCAGCGGGATTTTTTGTGGCCGCGGGTCGTCCGGCATCATGCACCTTATTTAGTACAATGTACTTTATAATGTACAAGGGGTCAAGCATATTTGTTTGAAGGTGGGGAGCCCTTGCGTTCGCCGGGGTTCAGGAGAACGATGTTGGTAACCGCGATTAGCGCTGACCTTGAGGTCAGCACCTGCCGACCTCAAGGTCGGCGCTACTAGTTTCATGCGGGGCGATAGATCTTGACTCCTGCCGCGGACGCTGCCCGAACCAGTTTTCCGTCTAGCGTCCAAAACTGGCAATTCGAAAGCAGCGCGGAAGCCAGGAGGTGCGCATCGATCCAACCCATGCCGAGGCCCCAAAGCTTCCGGACATCCACCAGTCGCATAACCTCCTCATGAGTTGCGGAAACGGCAAAGGGCAGCGTTTCGAGATCGCTCAGAATGCCCGCGCGGTTCTTCAAATTGCCACACGCCAGCTCACCTATGACAAACGGATGCGCCATCTCCAGGGCCCGAGTAAGCAAGTCGCCAAGCTCGGATCCACCTGC
>JARLGN010000628.1 GCA_031292775.1 Acidobacteriota bacterium
CAAACTCGAGACCAGACGCAAAGGAGTGCAGTAAGTAAGAAATCGACGTTGTTTCGTGGAGGCAAAACCGGGGACCAGACGCAAAGGAACAGTGTGCAGTAAGGATGGAATTTACGGCCACATTATCCGCCTTCTTCCTGTAGTGCCCAGTGGGTCGTCAAACCAGGCCATTCAACCGGTCTTCTTGGGCAGCCACAAGCAGTGGGAATCAACGTGTGCAAATCACTTGCCGTGTTGTTACTACCCGATAAACCTTTTGTCAAGCGAAAAAACCGAAGGACGTTTCACTATTAGCGTTAAAAGCAATTGTTGTAGCGCTAACTATTCAATAGGACGCCTAATCCGCTTTAGCCGGGAGATCACGATCAGGGCCTGGGTTACTGAGCATTATTAGTGCGGAGGGCTGATGTGCCAATCAGAATGATGGATATCGCGGGAGATTTGGGCGTTCATCCCCAATCCGCTGCCGCACGCGCTGCATTTTTCCGCTGGTTCATGGCGGCGTGGACGTTGGCTCTTCAAGATTACCCGGCTCAGTAGCTGAGCTCGCGATAGGAGAGAATTTGTGGAGAGGTTGTGGACGAGCTTGAACCGGAAGAAGTCCCACCGCCGGCCTGCTGGAGGACTTGGGCCACGACGCATGAATTATACAAAGCGTTGATCGTTGCGCTATGAAAAGAAGCCGGGGCGCTGAGGACCATACTCCCACTTCCTAGCAAGAAACCGGTCACGGTGATATTCCCGGAGGAAGGAGGAGTGAAATTGATCTGGCCGTTGACGATTATCACTCCCTGGTAGTTGAGATTGCCCGTTACGGACAGGTTGCCATTGACCAGCAGGACCCCATAGCCGGTGTTGCCGCTGCCGGTGATCGTGAGGGACTGGTTGGCATAAACGGCTTGGACGGCCCCGGAGTTTCCCCCTGAAGGCTGCGTGCCCAGCGTTGTACCGCTGGCCGTGTAACTCGTCCCATTAACAGTAACGTGGCTGGGATCCACGGAAGTGATCGCTGTGGCGCTCGACTGATACTGCGCAATCAGCGTTGCCGCCGATTGCGGAAAAGGCGTTACCGACGATTGCGTTGCGGGATTACCGGTGATCGAAGCCGAGGATGAAGATATCAATCCTCCCGCCAGGATTCCCGGCAAGGGAGAGACGGGAGTTGGACATCCCGCGCCTCCGGGATTACTGTCGTTGCCCTCGACCATGATATTCGCCGGGGCACTTGAATGGTGAAACCGCCACCAAGGGTCTCCAGAAACTGTTACCGGACCCGTGGAAGCGAGCGCTGCCAGGGGAGTGATGCCCGTTCCTCCCCCTGCGGCTCCTTCCACCTCCGTCTGCAAGATTTTCATGACCTTTGTCGAGTCCACCGCCAAGGCTGTTAGTGCAAAGACCAACGTTGCGCCTGCCGGGGAAAGCGTCTCCTCTGTCCCGTCCCAATAAATCGGGGACGTGCTGTTCAGGACTCCGTCCTGATTGATGTCCCGATGGGCGGAGGCTTCGGTCTCCAGTGTAATCCGGACCCACTTATAGGGGATGGAGGTGGAGGTTCCGGCGCCCGGCTGATCGCTGTTGATGTTAGGAAGGACGGTGGCAGACGCGAAGCCTCCCGGGAATTCGTGGGAGTATTCGGAGTCATAGTATTTCGAGCTGGAATTCGTGGGTTGAACGGGATCCGAGGAACTGCTATTCACGATGTAAAGGACCTGCGAGATCGTGGTGGGCAGCGAAGCGGTGATAGTATCCGGCGCAGACCCGTTTAACCGTCCGCGGGCTTCCTCAAGCCCTCCCATGGCAGCATTAAACACCCGTCCCTGCGCCTGGGCAGTCTGCCCCAAACGGACCTCACTATCCGTCAAGAGGGCCAGCGAAACCGCCAAACCGCTGAGAAGGAGGATAACAATCAGGGCGAGCAAAAGGGCAACTCCCCGCTCCCGGGAATCTGAAGGGTGCCACCGGGGATCGCTCACCTCACAACCTGCGTCCATCTGACGCCCTTGGGAATCGGATATGCGGCTCTTCGCCTTTCTCATCGGATGCGGCATAGCTCAGAAGTTTATCCTTGGACAGGTTGCGGTCAGCGTCACCGACGCCGGGGAACCACTCTCGTTACTGGTCGACTGAAGAACCATGTTTATGTAAATGCTCTGCACGTTCAGCGGGAACGATTGCGTGTCGGAGGGGTCGGTATTCCACGTAAACAAGGGCGTCCCGCTGATGCGGTTCTGGACGTTGTTCAGCAAAAGAGTTTGCACCGTCGATGCCTGCAGAGATCCGTTTAAGTTTTTTAGAGTACTGTTCCGGTAGAGATTCTGTGAGCCAGGGGCAATGACGTACTCGATCTGCTCCACGATGCCGTTCTGCTGGGTGGCGGATTGAAAGACCACGTCGTAGGCGGTAACCGTGATGAACGGCGTAGCGACGAGTCCGGGATAGCTCGCCACCGCGGAGGATGTAAAAGCCTTGGCGGAGGGGTAGCCCGCCATGCGGAGCTCCTTGGTCATCTGGTTGAGCGCCATTGTCCCGCTGTCAAACAAGGTTGATGTACTTAACCGGAGCTGTACGCCTTTATAGCTTTGAAGAACCAGGGCCAGCGCTATGGCCGTGAGGGTTCCGAATAAGGAAAGAACCAGGATAAGTTCCAGGAGACTCACACCCGCATCCGGAGGGATGGGCCTGCCGGGAATGGAGCCAGTTCTTCTTGCCGGAAATACCTTGCCCGGATGATGTCTTCTCACCAACATAAATCAACGTTCCTAGGGCGCTGTCAAGGTCTGGAACTGTACGACAGGCGCCAGCCCCCCGGTTAGATTCAAGGCCTTCCCCGCGAGGGTGGCTTTCCTTCCATTGCTGGCCGTCACCGCGATGTTCCATCGGACCGAGTAGCGTTGCCCCGAGGGATCAGCCACTTGCGTGGAGAAGCCCACTGGGGGTGCCTGCGTGAAGTCGATGAGCCCCGATGCGGTGAGCGGATTTCCACAACTCGTTCCCGGCGCCCCCGGGCACGCCACTTCCACGGTATTGCCGTCCAAATCCGTAAAGCTCCCCGATGAAACGGAAATGTTCTCGCGAATCTGGTCGAGTTCTTTCTGCGCCAGGCGCGCGGTTTCGCCCGTTACACTGGTCAGCTTTGCCAAACGTTCCTCGATCGGGAACAACATGGCCAAGCCCAGCAGAGCGAACGCCAGGAGCGATTGTGCCACGAGTGCCTCGAGCAGCGAGAATCCTGCGGTCCGGCTGGGTTGTACGGCGGGTGGGGGCGATACGGACACGGAACCGTGTTGTCTGGTAAGGCAGGAATGGATAGAATGGAGCCGATTCAGACCCTGAGAGGCGGGAGAAAGGTCGCGATTCCAATTCCTATGGCCCAAGCTGACTCTCCCCCGGGAAGCTCCGTCATATGCCCTTCCTGCGGCCACGTGCAGAATCGACCGTCCACAGAGTGTAGCCTCTGCGGCTACACTCTCAACGCCCCGGGCATGATCTACGAGCGGCAGGCTGACGGCACTTGGACCGTCCTTAAGGGCATTGACCTTGCGTCGCTTGCGCCCCGGCCCCTCAAACTTCCCCGGCGACACTTCTCGCGCCTGGGTACGGGGTTGATTGCCATGCTCATGCTGTTCCTCGCCGTCGCCTTGATCTGGGCTTGGCGCGAGGGCCGGATTGGCGCAACGGCGGAGACTGGGGAGATCTCGCAGTACGCCTCCCACCCGGTGGGCACGATCGTACCGCAGTTTCAATTGCAAATCCAACGAAGTGATGCGGGATCCCTGGTGGTGAGCGGTCTGTGCAACCTGCCTGCGGCAACGCAGTTGGAAGTCCGCGTCTTTGCCCATGACGAGGTGGTCGCCATTGATTACCCTGTGGTCGTTTCCGATAGCCGCTTCGAAGCCCGCCCCTTGCTCAACAAGGGCCGGCCTTTCACACCTGGAATTTTCCAAATTCGGGTTAAGGCGGAATTTGCCGACCGTTCGCAGCCCCCATCCGTTCTTCTGGTGGTCGGAAACCTGGGACAGAGACTGCAAGGGCCACTTGTGGGGAAGCAAGAGGCCGCTACTGGCGCGACCCTTACTTACACCGAAGATTACACGGTAAATTGAAAACTCTACAATGAGGGATGCCCGCGCGCGGGAGTCGGGCTGTCCGTACCGGGCGGTCTTGGCGATGATGCCCACAGAAACCAAGGTACTTCTTACTGGATGCCTCCCAATGTCTTCCGGGGATTGCCCAGCAGGCCCACCTTGCCCAGAGGTTCCTGCTCTGCGTGAAGGACCGGGGCAGCGCAATGCGGGCACACCTGCCAGGTGGGATCCAGATTCTTGCCGCAGGAGGTACAGGCATCCTTGAGCTTGGGCTCGCACTGCTTGCATTTTCCCGTCTTCTTGGAAACCGGCTTCCCACATTGAGGGCAAAGAGAAGTCTTGCCTTCATCCACCCATTGAATGACGCGCATGACTTCCTCGGGCGTCGTCTTGCCCTGCCGGATTTTATTGCGTGCGGCCTCCAGCAACATGACCATCCCGCTCTGTACTGCCGCCTTGCGGATGACCATTTCGGGAGCACTCTGGTTGATGGCTTCACGAACGGAGGGGGTCATCTTTAGAAATTCGTAGATTCCAACCCTTCCCTTAAATCCGGTACCGTGGCAGGCCTTGCATCCCTTGCCGCGGCTGAACTTGAATTTGGGATCGTCCCAACCCAGACGGTCCAGGATCCGGGGGTCCGGGTTGTAATTCTGCCGGCAGGCGTCGCAGGTTACGCGCACCAGCCGTTGAGCGACCACCAGGGTGATGGATGAGGTGAGCATGAAGGGATCGATTCCGAGGTCCAACAACCGCAGAATCGTCGCCACCGAATTGTTCGTATGGAGCGACGTCAAGACCAGGTGGCCGGTCATGGCCGCATGGAAGGCGATCTCCGCTGTCTCGTGGTCGCGAATCTCCCCCACCAGGATAGTGTCCGGGTCCTGGCGCAGAATCGAGCGCAAACAAGCCGCAAACGTCAGCCCGGCCTTGGGGTTGATCTGGACCTGGTTGGCGCCCTGCAATTGGTATTCGATGGGGTCTTCAACCGTCACGATGTTGACTTCGCTGGACCGCTTGTGATTAAGGAGCGAATACAGGGTCGTGGTTTTACCGCTTCCCGTCGGGCCGGTGAGAATGATCATGCCCTGCGGCTGCTTTACCGCTTCCATGACGGCTGGCAATTCCTCGGCAGGAACCCCCAACTGGTCAGGTGTTGGAATCCCTTCCGAAGACCCCAGGAGGCGGATCACGACCTTTTCCCCAAATTGCGTGGGCAACGTCGAAATCCGCAAATCCGTGATCCGGTTGTCGGAGCGCACCTTGAAGCGCCCATCCTGCGGAACCCGTCTTTCCGTGATGTCGAGCTTGCTGAGGATTTTCAAGCGCGAGCTCAGGCCAGATTGCAGCCAAGCAGGAGCTTTTAGATAGTCCCTGAGCACACCGTCCACTCGGAGGCGAATTTGAATTTCGTGCTCGCCGGGTTCAATGTGGATGTCGCTCGCATGTTCACGCAGGGCTTCCGCCATGATCATGTTGACAAGCTTAATGATGGGCGGGGTCGCGGCGGTCTTCATCACGGCCGCTTCGTCCAGGTCGAGGTCCTCGTACGAGGGCAATATCTGAACATCGGTCTGATTTCCGGCCCTATCGATAACATCCAAAGCTCGGGCTCGGGAATAATGCTCTTCCATCGCCTCCAGAACCTGGGACCGGAACCCCACCACAGGTTGAACTTTGCTCCCGGTAAAAAACTCGATCGCCTGCACCGAGGCAAGGTCCGAAGGATCGACGAAGGCCACTACCAAGTGTCGCCCGTTCACTGCCACGGGGATACACTCGTGTTGGCGGGCCAGACTCTCAGTAATCCGATGCGCCACTTCCTCATCGATAACGAGGGGGCCCGCACCTGCAAAGGGAATATGCAGGCGCTGCGAAAGGAAATCAGCCAACCATGTTTCCGTAATCTTATTTTCGGCCAGCAGTATCTTCCACAACGCCACTCCCCGAGTTCGGGCGAGCTTGGAATAATGATCCGCTTCTTCAGCCGAGAGTATGCCGGATTGGATTAATGCGCTTCGAATGGTAGCCACCCCCTGGTGGGTGATTCCTTCAACTCACCATCAGTTGTTGTCGGCACCATGAAACGGGGCTTCCCGCATTTCTCGGGTCCCCAAAACCACTGCCACCCCACCCTTTGGGGGAATTATGAAAATACCCTAATATGTTGGCCGCCATGAGTAAAGAGTACAAAAGTACTAACATTTGGAGTAGTTATTTCTGGATATTATCAGACAAAGTTACGCTGTAGCATATATTGTGGGTTGCTGATGACCGCATACCAACATTTAGTGTCACTAATCGCCTCATAATCGAGTGAAGTTGGAAACGGATTGCCCTCCGACGAACAGTTTGCGCAAGTCTTGGTTCGAAAAGAGATTAAGGGTGAACATGTGGGGAGCTACTCTTGCCGTGGAATGTGGCTTCCGATACGATGACGGCTCAAGCTTCCTTTAGGAGTCTTTTCATGGTGAGCCGCATGTCGCGAATCGTCGCGCTGCTTCTGCCCGTCATTTGTATCGTGCTTGCCGGCAGTGCGGGGGCGCAGGATTCTTCCCTTGACGCCGTGCTCGATTCGCTGGCGGACGCGCACGGTACCCGCCAAGTAGCCATTTCACCGGATGGACAGCGCGTGGCATGGGTGGATGCCATGGGCGCTTCTCCACATGGTATTTTTGTTTGCAACCTCGCGTCACCCGCCACCACCCGGAGGCGCATCACGGCAGGGGATGGTGCGGAGGTTTCGGAAGAGCATGAAATTGCCTGGTCACCGGACAGCAGCCAACTGGCTTTCCTGTCGAACGCCCGGACGCCTGGCCAATTGCAGCTTTACGTTGCCAGCGTCGCGCGCGGCGAGGCGCGTAAGCTTACGGACTTGACCGGCTCGCTCGACTCTCCCTCCTGGTCGCCGGATGGCAAAACGCTGGCTCTTCTTTTCACGGAAAACGCCCCGCGCCTGCCCGGGCCCCTGGAGCCCATGACGCTTCCTTCCGGTGTGATTGACAACAAAATCTACGAACAACGCCTGACCACGGTGGACGTGGCAACGGGGTGCGTTCGGCAACTCTCCCCCGCCGACATGTACGTTTATGAATACGATTGGTCGCCGGACGGGAAACAATTCATCACGACCGCGGCCCACGGTGCGGGCGACGGCAATTGGTTTGTCGCGGAAATTTACACCCTCAGGGCTGATTCTGGCGAATTGAAGGCACTGTATAAACCGACTCAACAGATTGCCGTTCCGCGCTGGTCGCCGGATGGGCGCAGCATCGCCTTCATCGGAGGGTTGATGAGCGACCAAGGCTCAACCGGCGGTGATGTTTTTCTGCTTCCTGCCACGGGAGGCGAGGCCCGTAATTTGACCTCCGGCATTCACGCCTCCATCAGTTGGCTCGCCTGGCGTCAGGGCGGTGACCAAATTCTCCTGCTGGAAAGTGTGGATGGCGCCAGCGGCATTGCTACTCTCGATGTCCGTAGCAGCAAAGTCACACCGCTGTGGAACAAGCCGGAAACTCTTTCCCTCGGCTGGTGGAACCTTGCCCTTTCCGTGGCGAA
>JARLGN010000629.1 GCA_031292775.1 Acidobacteriota bacterium
AAATTGCGCGGGAAAAGCGGCGCCATTATTGGTAGGGCGGTTTGGATTGAATCAGGAGCAGCGTGGGATATATAACATCAGGTATTGTCAAACGCTAAAACAGAATACCTTTTGCACATACCGGGCGAAGCACAATTCCTGCAAATGTCGCGCGTCCCCTTGTGCTGGCGGCGCGCGACATTCCCACATTCATAATGCCCGGCGCTTGCGCTTACGCCGGCTGGGTGCGCTCACGTGGTGGCATCCCCCCGGATGGCGCCGAGGGCTGCGGCTTAAGCACCTGCACAGTCTCCGGTTGTGGAGGCAGCGGCTTGGTGCGGATGAATTCCGGAAGGGGTTTGTCTTCGATCAAAAGCTTCACTTCGGCAGCATCCAGGACTTCGCGCTCCAACAGGGCTTCCGCAATTCGAATCAGGCATTCACGGTGGGTCGTCAGAATATTCTTCGCCCGCTCATAGCCCGCGGTGACAAAGACTTTTACTTCCTGGTCGATTTTGATCGCCGTGTCTTCACTAAAATCGCGTTGTGTGGCGATGTCGCGTCCCAGGAAAATTTCCTGCTGGTGCTTGCCGAAAGCCATCGGTCCAAGATTTGACATGCCATATTCGCAAACCATATCGCGGGCGATTGCGGTGGCGCGCTCAATATCGTTGCCGGCGCCGGTGGTCATATGGTGCAAAAAGAGCTCCTCGGCCACGCGCCCGCCCATCAGCACGGCAAGGCTGGTTTCCAGGAACTCACGCGTGTAGGTGTGCTTGTCGTCCAGCGGGAGCTGTTGCGTCAGGCCCAGGGCCCAACCGCGCGGAATGATGGTGACCTTGTGCAAAGGGTCAGCCTCAGGAATGTTAGAGGCCACCAGCGCGTGTCCCGCCTCGTGATAGGCCGTGTTCTTCTTCTCGGTGTCGGAGAGAATCATCGACTTGCGTTCCGGTCCCATCAGCACTTTGTCTTTGGAAGTTTCAAAGTCCATCATGGTGACGGTCTTGCGATTCTGCCGGGCGGCCAGCAGCGCGCCCTCGTTGACCAAATTCGCCAGGTCGGCGCCGGAAAAGCCGGGCGTGCCGCGTGCCAGGACGGGAAGATCAACGTCTTCGGCCAGAGGAATCTTCTTGGTATGGACTTTCAGAATAGCTTCGCGCCCGCCCACGTCAGGCCGCGGCACAACCACGCGCCGGTCAAAGCGGCCGGGGCGCAGCAAAGCCGGGTCCAGAACATCAGGCCGGTTGGTGGCGGCAATCAGGATGACGCCTTCATTGGATTCGAAGCCGTCCATTTCCACCAGCAATTGGTTCAAGGTCTGCTCGCGCTCGTCGTGGCCACCGCCCAAACCAGCGCCTCGATGACGGCCGACGGCATCAATTTCATCGATAAAGACGATGCAGGGAGCGTTTTTTTTGCCCTGCTCAAACAAATCGCGCACGCGAGAGGCGCCCACGCCCACAAACATTTCCACAAAGTCGGAGCCGGAGATGGAGAAGAACGGCACATTGGCTTCGCCGGCGATGGCGCGCGCCAGCATGGTCTTGCCGGTTCCCGGCGGGCCTACCAGCAGCACGCCTTTGGGAATACGTCCACCCAGCTTTTGGAATTTCTGCGGCTCGCGGAGGAATTCAATAATTTCGCCCAGTTCTTCCTTGGCCTCCTCCACGCCCGCCACGTCCTTAAACGTCACCTTCTTCTGCTGGCTGGAAAGTAGGCGCGCCCGGCTCTTGCCGAAGGATAAGGCCTTATTGCCCCCGGACTGCATCTGCCGCATGATGAAAATCCACAACCCCAAAATCAGGATCATGGGCAAACCGTTGGCGAGCCAGGTCATCCAGGATGAACCGGAATTGTCCTTGATGGTGACATTGACGCCCTTGTCCAACAGGGACTTGTAAGTGTCGGGGAGGTTCACGGCAATCGTGGTCCGGAAGTGTGAGTTGTCTTTCTTGAACGTACCGGTGACGTCCGGGCCCACCACGGTTACATCACGGATATTGTCCTTATTGACTTCTGTGGTGAACTCAGTCAAGGTCAGGTCCCGAACGTGTTCCCCGGTACTTGACTTCACCACTGCCCAAATCAGCAGCGCGGTGACTGCCATCACGACCCAGAAGATTATGTTTTTTACTGCCGAGTTCACGGACCGACCTCCTCGAGCCCCGAATCGCCTGTCCCCAGGCTTGGAATCCCTCTTAATTTAGATGCAAATCAGCGCCGCACGGCTCATACCTTCTTTGCTTTTAGGCCATCCTCGCAAGGTACGGCAAATTGCGATATTGCTCCTGATAACCGAGTCCGTACCCTACCAGGAATCGGCCGGAAAGTTGAAAACCTGAATAATCCACCGGAACATCGACTCTTCGCTCATCCGACTTGTCGAGCAAGGTCGCCGTACGCAACGAGGCTGGCTGCTGCGCCAACAATGTCTGGCAAAGGTGGTCCAGCGTTATCCCTGATTGCAGAACGCCTTCCACCAGTAACAGGTCTTTTCCCGTCGCCTTAACGGGGGGGATGTACATAATCTCGCGCATGGCCACGAGGCCGGAATCGCTATCGCGCACCTGGGAACGCACAAAAGAACAGACCACGGGGATGGTAAGCGCGCGTACCAGGTCCGCCATGAAAACAAAGCAGTTTTCTAAAATCCCCACCACGTGGAGGGTCTTTCCGGCGTAATCCTTATTGATCTGCCTGGCCAATTCGCGCACCCGCTTGTGGATGTCTTTTTCGCTGACAACGACCTTGAGGCGCGCGCCGGAACTCGCGGCGGTACGAATCTTGGAGGGGGCCTTCCTGGGTTTCGCTGCAGCGCGTTTTTTCATATTGGCTTTTCCCGGGCGACCGGAGATGGCCGCGTAGGTTCCTCCTCCAATATCAAGACCTGTTCAGTCTGGTCGGTTGCAGCAACGCCCTTGGCCGGTGGGAATCCGCGGACCCACACGATTTGGCCCGCGCAAAGCAATACGGGCCAACCCTTGCGCCGAGCCTCAGGAATCTTCCGTTCGCGAAAAAGCTCTTTCAGTTTGCGAACCCCTCGGCTTCCAATAGGGGAAAAACTATCTCCGGCCCGCCAGTTGCGTAAAACCAACTCTCCGCACAACTTCTGCAGGTCAAGGCCCAAGAGCTTGTTAATATTATACGCCCTGCCGGGGTCGCCACGGTTAAGTATTTTGGGCCGGAAGGTACAGCCCAACTCCGAGACCACCAATTCTTCCGGAGGCGCGAAAGAATAGGAAAAATCCACCCTTCCCGGCTGACTCGCAGCAGGACCCACCACCAGCCACGAAAACTCTTTGCGGGCCACCGTGCCGCCGGGAAGGGTTTGGATTTTTCCGCTCTGGGCCTCGGCGGCGAACCGGAGCAGCGATTCGATGTGCGCGTGCGTCAACCCGTGCAATGAGCCCCGCACAATTTGCAGCATCTGCCGCAAAACGCGCCGCGCCAAGGCAGGAGGGAATTCCATCAGGGCGCGAACCGGAATGCGCTCTTCCTTTCCCTCATGAATTCGCCACGGATGCGCCCGTTCCCGGGCCAGGCGCTCCAAACAGGCTTCATCGTCGCGGGAACGGTCCGCGAGTTGATTGAGGAGCGAGAAAATTTCCGGGTTGTACTCTTTCACCAGCAGAGGCAGCAATTCCATGCGCATTTTGTTCCGCCGCAGGCGGACGTCCAGATTGGAGGAGTCAACCCGGTGGGGAAGTTCCCGCGCGGTGATTTCCTGCATCACTTCGGCACGCGTCAGGCCCAGAAAAGGGCGAACAACTTTGCCTTCAAGCACCGGGTAGATGCCCCCCATGCCCCGCGTTCCCGTACCTCTCAGCAACCGCATCAGCACGGTTTCCGCCTGGTCATTGGCCGTGTGCGCGGTGACAACCAGGTCCAGCCGGCCCTGGTCGACCAGCGAGAAGAAGTACCGGTAACGCAACTCACGCGCCACCGCTTCCATATTCCCGCGGCGCTGGCGGGTCACCCGCCCCACATCCGCATCGCTGCGCAGGTAATCGATTTGCATGCCTTCCGCCAGGCTGCGCACCAGGGCTTCATCACCATCGGATTCGGCGCCACGCAGGCGGTGATTGAAGTGTACCGCGGCAAGGGTAAGCCCGCCGTCGCGCGCCAATATTTTCATGAATTGGAGAAGCAAAACGGAGTCCGGCCCACCCGAAACCGCAACACCGATCCGCTGGCCGGCGTGAAAGTATTCCTTGCGCCGCATTTCCAGCGACCAGCGAGCGTATAAGTCAGGCCGATGATACATGTGTCGAGTCCGCCCAAAATGATTGTAACACCCAGATCGGCCGGCAATGGAGGCGCCTTTGTCGAGCGCGTACCGTGCGGTGAGCAGGTCGGCCAGCGCCGGGAAAGGGGTTGAAATTCACCGGTCGCCCGCAGATGCTGCGGATTTCATTGTGAAACGGCATCCATCGCCATGCCGCGGTAGAACCGTGCCAGCGCCGCAATGTTGTAGTTGTTGGTGGAGCGATGGTCCTTCCCCTTGAAAGCGTCAACCGGCTTCTGGAGATACTCGTCAATCGGCAGGGGGAGCGAGTTGTCGCCGGGTTCGGCAAAACCGTACAAATCCAATTCACGATTGAGCGGGTTGGACAGAAAACTCTTGGCGTCGTGCTTTTCCCATCCCACAACGTTCTGGATCATGCGGGTTTTGACCCCGGCCATGTGCCGTCCCATTTCAAACTGCTTGGCATCAGGCGATTCACTCATAAGCCAATCCACTTCCGTCAATATGGGTGAGCCTTGAATGGAAGGCTTGGTGAAATCGTTGACACAAAGCCAGAGAACGCATTTCGGGTTCGCCTGATCACGCGCTTCCTTGATGCGCGCCCAGCAACGATCGATCGCTTTGCGGTCGTAATCCAATTTATCTTCCGGAGCCGGCGTCCCACTAGCCGGGAAAGGTTTGCCGGTCAATTGCGTAAACAACTTCTGCTCCGCCGGTAACCACCCTTTCTCGCGCAAGAAATTCGCGGGATTCCATACCCAGTCGATCATGGTGCCATCCATGCCGGTTTTCCCGATGGCGTCGATTATGGACGCCGCGAGATAATCAAGATACTCGTCGGTAAAAGGAATATGCATGGTGTTATGCGAGTCGTAACTCAGGTCGGGATGGTCAACAATCCACTTGGAGTTGGCGGCGGCACAGAAATAGGCCATTCCCAGCATTCCCTTTTTGTGGGCGAGATTCACGACATCGGCGAGGAAATTGTGCTTCAGCCCGGGCTGCGGCTTTACCACGCCCCCTTTGTACCAGGCATAGCCATTGCAAGAAACCGCAAACGTCTGAATCACATTTGCGCCGAGCCCCTCATACCAGGCCACATGCTCTGCCGGTGAAGCATCCGCCCAGTGTCCCGGCGGCGCAAACTTGCCACCCTGCCAATTGAAATCAATACAAAACGATTTGATCTGCTTGGGAATGCCGGGACGCTGCACGGCTGCGGGCGATGTACTCGCGTCGCCCATTATTCCGGCAGCGCCGGCGGCGGTTACGGCACGTTCTAGAAACCTTCTTCGGGTTAAGATCACAATTCCTCCGGTAAACTCACTTTTGGGTTTGGCGGTTGCT
>JARLGN010000630.1 GCA_031292775.1 Acidobacteriota bacterium
ACGCCGCCCCTACGGGGCTTAAGGAATATCGGGGAGGGTGTGTTGACCCACGGCTGGCTCGCCATGGGCTAAATGACCACGCCCGCTTTGCGGGCTTTGGAATGCCGCAAACCGTTATTTTAACGCCTTTGCCCCCGGCGCCTCTCCCCCAAAGGGGCGAGGGAAAATGTCAATATCGAGGTGCGCCATGAAGCGGTTTTACATTACAGGCGTGCCCGCATTGTCAACAAGAAGCTACACGGTGTGCAGATGACCTTTGACGTAATCCTGAAACGCTGCTTCGAGCTCCACCGTGACTTTCCCCGGCGCAGGGTAATTCCACTTGGGTTTGATGCTGCCCACGCCGGCAACTTCGCGGGTGGTGGAGCTGATAAAGACTTCATCCGCTGAATCGAGATCGCTGGGCGTGAGGTCCTGCTCCACGAAGGTGTACCCCGCGGCGGGAACGACCTTGCTAAGCGTGTCGCGGGTTATTCCCGGAAGGCAACCGGAAGCGAGCGGTGGCGTCAAAATCTGGCGGCCGCGCACCAGGAAGACGTTGGCGGACGTGCATTCCGCCAGGTTGCCGTGCTCATTCAGCAGCAGCGCATCGTCAAACCCTTCTCCATGAACGCGTTCGAGCGTGCCCGCGTTTTGTACCCAGGAGAGCATTTTGGCGCCCGCCAGTTTCCCGCCAGAAAAGATCGCGTTGGGGACCAGCACCAGCTTGTGCGACGCCGGCCATACGGTGAGTTCGCGCGTAAAGATCAGCAAGTCGGTGGGGGGGCAGCCGGGAGCATCAGCCCACATTCCACCCTGATTCTTGATGAAGGACAGCCGGGCCGCGCCTTCCGGCCGCTTGTTGGCGGCGGCCAGCTTCACAATTGCGTCCCACACGGCATTCTGCTGGTAGTCGAGCGTAATGCCCAGCCGTTCCGCGTCGTGTGCCATCCGTGCCCAATGCCGGTCAAAGGCAAAGGGAACTCCCTGGTAGATGCGCAGTGTGGTGAACACGCCCCACCCCATCAGCAGGCCCATCTGGCCCGGTGAAAGACGCGCTTCTGCAAGGGGAACAATTCGGTTGTTATGATAAATTAGTGAGTCCATTTTATTAATCGGCATCTATTCTCTTTCTGCGCAATCCGCGAAACCCGCGGATGTTCAACCCGTCAAATCAAAAATTGCGGCGAGCTTTGATTTTCGCGCTAATGCTTTCCGCCTACTGCTTTCTGCCTACTGGCCTGTGACTACTTCCGCAACGCTTGGAATTTGACCCCCTCACCCGTCCCGCGCCGGCTGCGGTCCACCCTCTCCCCCAAGGGGGCGAGGGAAGCAAATTTAGATTACCTCTCCCCTCGCCCCTTTGGGGGAGAGGGGCCGGGGGTGAGGGGGTCGCAAGGTCCGCCCACTTACGTGTGGCTCGCTCCAAGTCACAGTCTATTCAATTCGGCTCCCAGCCGGTGGCTCGACTGCCTACTGCTTTCTGCCTTCTGCTTTCTGCCTACAGCCTTCCGCCTACTGCCGCACGGGCTCCCAACGCCTCGAAGAGCGGTTCAGCCTTCAGCATTACCTCTTCATACTCGGAAACAGGGTCAGAATCGTAAACTATCCCGCCGCCCACGTTGAAGATTGCTTTTCCTTCCTCGATGATCATCGTGCGGATCGCGACGTTAAAGTCCATTGTACAGCGGTCTGAGCCTCTCGCGCTGCGGATTATTCCGATGGCGCCCATGGAGATTCCGCGCGGTGCCTGCTCGATGTCCGCAAGAATCTCCATGGCGCGAATTTTGGGAGCCCCGGTGATGGAGCCACAGGGGAAGATGGCGCGGAGAATTTCCAGAATTCCGATCTGCGGGCGGAGTGTTCCCTCCACATGCGAAACCAGGTGAATTAATTGGGGAAGCAGTTGCGTCTCCCACAGGCGCGTTCGGATGCTGGCATAGTCGCAAATTCGGCCCAGGTCGTTGCGCAGAAGGTCCACGATCATCAGATTTTCCGCGCGATCTTTTTCGCTGGCCAGTAGCGCCGCCTGGGATCGTTGTAGGTCGCCATGGTCGCGCGCGATGGTGCCCTTGATGGGACTGGTAAGAATGTGATTGCCTGCAACCCGGAAAAATCGTTCCGGTGAATTGCTCAGGATGGTGCGCTGCGGGGTTTTAATGAAAGCGCGAAAGGAAGCGCCACCGCATCTCATACGGCGATAAATCGACTCGGGGGATTCGCCGCCCAGCTCCGCGCCAAAGGGTATGGTGAGATTCGCCTGGTAAATATCCCCGGCGGCAATGTAGCCGCGAATCCTTTCCACGGCGCGACAGTACGTTTCAAAATCAACCCGGGAGCTGACTTGGATGGCATCGTGCAGCTCTGGGGGCGGCGCCGACGCATCCACGCGTATGCGGTCCATGTGCGGATAGTAAGCGAAGGAGACATCGGGCAGGGAAGGGCAGGGGGTGAGCGGAAGGGATTCAAAGTGCCGGGCAAGCTCGTAGGACAGGAACCCTATCGCCGCGCCGTCCGGAAATTTCCGCGCCTGGCAATCGAGCCACTCCGGCAGTTCACGGAGCGCATCACTGGAACCTTCGAGCAGACTAACCGGCTTTGCTGCCACCCAGCATACGTCCGCGCCTTCATCAAGCCATCGGCCTTCCAGGGCGACGGGGCGCGCCTCCGCCGGCTGCGATAAGAATTCATTGAGTCTATCGCTCGGCATCGTGAGCTTCCGGCAGGGCAGACCATGGCCGCATGTCCGCCTTCTGAGTTGTCAGGTGGAGATTCTCCCTTGGTAACATCCGGGGCGGACTAATAAAGAGATGCGCAGCCCGCCGGTGACTTACCAAGGGATGTGGACGGTGACCGGATAGTTCAATCGCAGGCGGCATTGCGTGTCGGGCGGCATATTCACTTCGCGCCCACGACGCCAGAGGGATTCGTAGGTGATCAGAGCGGCTCCGCTCAAAGGAAGCGCGATGGATGCTCCGGCTGAGCCCACGGCAGCGATTTTCAAGGCGCCAAACGTGCCGAGCGCACCAAATCCACCCACCACTGTTTTC
>JARLGN010000631.1 GCA_031292775.1 Acidobacteriota bacterium
GAAAATAAATGAGTTAGTGGAAATGAACGTGGCGAGAGAAAAGTTATGGTCGGCGAGAAACAATCAAAGTCCGAGGTGGAATGGGGTGTCGGACCGGGCCCTTCACGATCAGCCGGGCCACCCACACTCCCCCACATCGATTATCGACAATCCGCGCTGAGAGGATGAATCAATTTGCGCTACTGTCCAAATTGCAGGTGTAGCGCCGGCTTCCAGCCGGCATTGAGCCGCCAGGATGGCGGCGCTACGATCGAATACAGTACCCAATTTGCTGACTTCGAAGATCGAAAAGTTCGAGTTTGAAGCGCCAGATTTGTCCCTGGAGAGGGCAGGGATTCACGGGACATTGCCGGATGTGCGACTTTTCCGCCACGCTGTTATAATCGCGTGCCGATGGGGATGAGGGATAGCCGTATATTTATTTACGAAGCTACTTTTATTGCAGAGGGTCTTCCCCAAGTTTGGAGGTTTTAGGAATGTCTCGGATTCTAGCTCTTCTATTTGCGCTTATGACGGCAAGTGTTTGCCTTGCGGAGGCACCCCCTCCGTTGCTTTTGCAGCATCCCACACTCAATGCCACGCAGATTGCGTTTGTTTATGCGGGTGAACTCTGGATTGTCCCCCGCGAGGGCGGTGTGGCCAAACGCCTGACCAGTGGGGTCGGGACCGTGTCCAAGCCGTCTTTTTCGGCCGATGGCACCGAGATCGCTTTTACTGGCGAGTACAACGGAAACTCCGACGTCTACATTATTCCTGCCAGCGGTGGCGTGCCGCGGCGGATAACCTATCATCCCGCAGTGGATTCGGTGGTGGGGTGGACACGCGATGGAAAGCAGGTACTGTTCGCATCCAACCGCAACAGCTACGACAGTTTCAACCGGCTGTTTACGATTTCGCGCGATGGCGGTTTTCCCACCGAGTTACCTTTCCCCATAGGCGCCGAGGGTTCTTATTCGCCCGATGGAAACCAAATCGCGTATGTACCGCTCGATCACGCGTTTGAAATCTGGAAGCGTTACCGCGGCGGGCGCACTTCCCCCATCTGGATCGCACAGTTGAAGGATTCCAGCATCACCAAGATTCCGCGCGACAATTCCAACGACTTCAACCCCATCTGGGTGGATCATCACATCTTCTTCCTGTCGGACCGCCAGGGCCCCATCACTCTGTTCAGCTATGACACTCGCACCAAGAGCATTACCAAGGTGCTGAAGAACGACGGGTTTGATTTCAAATATGCCAGCGCGGGACCCGGCGCAATCGTCATCGAACAGTTTGGTTCACTTTATCTTTATGATTTGAAATCCGGCAAAGACCGCAAACTCGATATTCGCGTGGAGGCGGATCTGCCGGAAATGCGGGCACACTTCCTCAATGTTGCCGGCAGAATCGAACATGCGGACATTTCGCCCACCGGGAAACGCGCCGTATTTGAGGCTCGCGGCGAGATTCTCACCGTGCCCGCGGAAAAAGGCGATATTCGCAATATCACGAATACGCCGGGTGTGGATGAGCGTAGTCCGGCATGGTCGCCCAACGGAGACCGCATTGCCTATTTCTCCGATGAATCCGGTGAATACGCCCTCCATATCAAGAATCAAAATGGGCTTGGTGAGGTTACGAAGATTGACCTGGGGAGTCCAGGGTCGTTCTTTTTCGTCCCCTTCTGGTCGCCAGACGGCAAGAAGATTGCCTATGCGGACAAGCGTTTAAACGTCTGGTACGTCGATCTCGAAAACAAAAAGCCCGTGAAGGTATTTAGCGACCGCTTTGCGGAGGGGGAACAAAATTCCCGTTTGGCATGGTCGCCCGATAGCAAGTGGTTGGCCTACACGCAGCAGGAGTTGAGCCACATGCGCTCGGTGTTCCTGTACTCACTCGAAACGGGCCAGAGCCACCGCGTTACCGACGGCATGAGCGATTCATTTTCGCCGGTCTTCGACAAGAGCGGGAAGTATCTCTATTTGTTGGCCAGCACCGATGACGGCCCCACGCTCGATGGTTCCATGATGAGCATGAACCGGCCCGTGTCCAGCAGCGTTTACATCACCGTCTTGCGCAAAGACCTGCCCTCACCGCTTGCTCCTGAGAGTGATGAGGAGACGGGAGCCAAGCCCGAAACTCCCAAAGGTGAGGGCTCGGGAAAAACCACCCCTCCACCTGTAGTGAAAGTCGACTTCGAAAAGATCGGCCAGCGAATCCTGGCGTTGCCGCTTCCCGCCCAGCATTATTTACAACTGCAGCCCGGCAAGGAAGGCTCGGTCTTCATCGAGGATGCGTCATCTTCCATGGGACGAATGAGAGGCGCGGGCGGGGTCACGGTGTCCCGGTTTGATCTGAAAACGCGAAAGGCCGAAATGGTGAAGGATGGCCTCTCGGCATACATCGTATCGGCCAATGGCGAGAAGATGCTCTACCGCACAGCCGGTGGGGGCGCTGGTGCGCCGTCGTGGTTTATTGCCTCCATTCCCAATTCCGGTGGCGCTCCAAAGGGAGGTGCGGATGCGGCATCCGGTCCGAAGGCTCTGAATACTGCGGGCATGGAAGTCCGCGTTGACCCGCCGGTGGAGTGGCGGCAGATGTATCACGAAGCATTCCGCCTGGAGCGCGACTTCTTTTACGATGTGGGGTTCCACGGCCTCGACCTGAAGGCCGCGGAAAAAGTGTATGAGCCCTACCTTGCGGGCGTGGCGTCGCGAGGCGATCTGAATTACATTTTCCGCGAAGCGTTTGGCAATATCACCGTCGGCCACATGTACGTTGTAGGTGGTGAAACTCCGCCGGTGGAGGCAGTCCCGGTGGGATTGCTGGGGGCTGACTATCGCATTGAGAACGGCCGGTATCGCTTTTCTCACATCTATGATGGTGAAAACTGGAATCCGCAATTGCGCGCGCCCTTGACGCAGCCCGGGGTCAACGTTAACGAGGGAGATTACCTGCTGGCTGTGAATGGACGCGACGTCAGCGGGAGCAGCAACATTTTCAGCTTCTTCGAAATGACCGCCAATCAATCCGTGGTCTTGCGTGTCGGACCGGATCCCAGCGGCGCCGGCTCTCGCGAAGTCACGGTGGTTCCCGTGGCGAGTGAAGCCGGACTGCGCAAAACCGCGTGGGTGGAGGGCAATCGCCGCAAGGTGGATCAACTCAGTCACGGAAAATTCGCTTATATTTATTTGCCGGATACATCAATGGGAGGATATGCCTCCTTCAATCGCTACTTTTTCTCGCAGGCGGGGAAGCAGGGGGCGGTTGTTGATGAGCGCTTCAACCACGGCGGCATCAATACGGATTACATCCTCGACTATCTGCGCCGCACGCTGATGAACTACCGCACCATGCGGGACGGCGAAGACACCACCACGCCGGTCAGTTTAATCCAGGGCCCGAAGGCGATGATCATCAATGAATATGCGGGTTCCGGCGGAGATGCCATGCCCTTTCACTTCCGGCAGGCGCACATTGGACTGCTGGTGGGCAAGCGCACTTGGGGCGGCCTGGTGGGTTTCGCCGGACCCAGTGCAGCGCTGATGGATGGCGGTTCAGTGACTGCGCCAAGCCGCGGTTTCTGGACTCCCAATAATGCCTGGGAAGTCGAGAACCACGGTGTAGCGCCCGATGTGGAGGTTGATCTCAATCCCCAGGCCGTGCGTGAGGGCCACGATCCCCAACTGGAAAAGACCGTTGACCTGCTGCTTCAGGAACTGGCGAAGCATCCGATCCCGGTCTACCACAAACCGCCTTATCCGAATTACCACCAGAATGTGGGGGGAGGGAAGGCTTCTACGGCAAACTAGCGCGCCGTCCCATTGACCTTTTACAATGAATGGACGGACATCTCCAATTCCCAAAGTGGGGGGTCAAGGGCGTGTGGGCCTTCAACCTCTATGGCCGGTGCCCACCCATGTAAACCATTAACTTGGTTTGGTCAC
>JARLGN010000632.1 GCA_031292775.1 Acidobacteriota bacterium
CACTTTTGAAACTAGCCTGCTGTAAGTGATTGAAATGAGTGCCAAAATAATTATCCGTATCGGCCCACATTGGTAGCAGACATGCCGCCAAGGGACATATGGTCGGATTCCAAGAAGCGGTGGTGCGCAGATGAAACCCGAAGATCAGATTCAAAGCAACTGTTAGCAAGCGGGAGACCCGGGAAGCCGGCCACTGAGAGTTTTGGACGTCGGAACGCGGCTGATCTGCATTTTCGCTTTTCCTTCTTTGTCCGCCGGCGTTACGATGCCTGTGGTTGACAAGTTTCGGATTGCAATGTCGAAACCGGATGTGAAGCACGGCCCCCCCGCTGCCCGCTACCCGAGAACCGATAGGAACTCGTGCTCACATTCCGTGACAAAGGTACTTATTTTGCCCCTTCACGCAGCCTGCGTGGCACGTTCCGTGGCATGAATAGCAGGGGTCATGATCACACGAGGATGGCTTTCGACTGCTTCGTCTGATTCCTCCGCCGACCTGTCTTCGAGACGCCGCGATTTTCGACCTGAACATGTCCTCCCCATTGAATTGCTGAGGGCCATGAGTTTTGCTTTCGAACGCGTTCGACGATGTCACATCCCTTGTGGAGCGACGGCCACTACGGGCAACGTGGCCAAAAACTACAGAAACGGTGCACACCCGCAATGAGAAAGGCCAAGAAGACGCCACCCCGAGATGTTTCTTCCCACCTCAAGGCAACGGAGGAGCAACTTCAACTGACGCAGTTCTCCCTGGATCATGCCTCGGACCCCGTGTTTTGGATGGACTCACAAGGTCGGATCCTCTATGCCAATGACGCGGCGTGCCGAAGCATGGGTCGATCCAAAGAGGAACTCCTCTCCTTGTCGATCCTTGATATCAACCCAACTGTCTCGACTGAAATCTGGACAGCCTTATGGGAGAAGGTCAAAGTACAGGGATCAAGAACCTTTGAAACATGCCACCGAACCAAAGAGGGCAAGATCTTCCCGGTGGAGGTGACGAGCAACTACCTCCAAATCGGCGGGAAGGAATATGCTTTTGCGTTTGCCCGCGACATTACTGAGCGCAAGCAGGGGGCCGAGGCACTGCAAAGGGAAAAGGCTTTTACCGAGGCGGTCATCGACAGCTTTCCCGATGTCTTTTTTGTTATTCAAGAGACGGGGGAGTTTCTTCACTGGGGCAGAAATCCTGAGAGGTTCCTTGGCTATACCCAGGAGGAGACGCTGGCCATGGAAAGCGCGGTGGCGATCGTGGCGGAGGAGGACCGGGCGCTGGCCGCCCGCAAAATACAGGAGGCGTTTGCCCAAGGGAGCACAAGCCTTGAAGTTCGCCTGTTGCACCGGGACGGCAGGAAGATCCCCTACCTTGTGAGGGCAACACGCGCGGTCATCGGCCAGGAAACCTACATTGTAGGGTTTGGTCTCGACATCAGCGAGCGGAAGCGGGCCGGGGAGGCGCGGCAGGAAAGTGAAATGCGCTTCCAAACCTTGATCGAGAAGGCGCCGCTCGCCATTGGCATCGGCCGCAACGGACTAAACATCTACGCCAACCCAAAATACCTAGAAATGTTCGGCTTGGAAAACCTGGGAGAATTTGTGGGCCGCTCCATTGCCGAACAGTGGTCGCCAGAATCCTGGCAGATCATCGAAGAACACGCCCGGCGACGTGCCCGCGGCCTTGCCGCGCCTGAAACCTATGAGGCTGTTGGGCAACGCCGGGATGGCTCCCACTTCTCGGCGCAAATTCACATAACATTGGTCAATCTTCCCGATGGCCCGGCCAGCCTGGCCTTCATTACAGACATCGGCGAGCGGAAGCAGGCAGCGGAAAAGATCAAAACGAGCGAAGAAAAATTCCGGAAGGCCTTCATGACCGGGGCTGATGCTTTCTATATTGCGACGTTGAATGAAGGCAGACTCATTGAAGTCAATGATCGCTTCCAGGACGTCTTCGGATATTCGCATGAAGAGATGGCCGGAAAAACGACGCTGGAATTAGGCCTTTATGCCAATCCTGACGACAGGCAGACGATGATATCCGAAATCAAATCCAAGGGCTTCGTGAGGAACATGGAGGTGAGGAGCAAGAAAAAAGACGGCACTCTGATTACTGCGCTGGTCTCGATCAACCGTCTCCAGGGAGGCATTGAGCAACTCGTCCTTGGGGTGGTAAGGGACATCACCGAGCAAAAACAAGCGCAGGAGGCGCTGCGGCAGAGTGCAGTTCGCCTTAAGGAGGCCGAGTACTTGGCACACCTCGGTAGCTCAAGCTGGGACGTGGCTACCAACACCACCGCTTGGTCGGACGAGATGTACCGCATTGCCGGGCGGGATCCCCGCCTGCCGCCGCCGGGGCACCAGGAGCGCGCCGCGATATATGCTCCGGAAAGCTGGGAGCGCCTGGAGGGTTGTGTCCAGCGCGCGTTAGCCACCGGTGAACCTTACGACTTGGAGGTGGAGGTTGTCCGCCCCGATGGTACAAGGCGCCATGCTCACGCCCGGGGCGCCGCGCAGCGTGGCCCGGACGGTCGGGTAATCCGCCTATATGGCACGTTGCAGGACATCACCGAACGCAAGGAGGCAGAGAAGGCGGCACGGGAAGCCGAGAGCGAGTATCGGAAAATATTCGAGGGGGCGATCGAGGGAATCTATAGAACCTCGCTCGAGGGAAAGAGTTTACGCGCCAACCCTGCCCTGGCGCAGATGCTGGGTTACGATTCGGCGGACGAGTTCATATCTGCGACCAACGACACGGCGCATCAAGTCTGGTTGGACTCCCGTGACCGTTCCCGTTACGTCGCCCTGACGCAAGAATACGGGACCGTGCTGAGCTTTGAATGCCAGCTTAAACGCAAGGATGGGACGGCAATTTGGGTATCGCTCAATTCCCGATTAGTTCGCGATGTCGATGGGCGTGCGCTCTACTTCGAGGGCTTCATCGAGGATATCACCGAGCGCAAGCAGGCGGAGGAGGTGCTGCGAAAGAGCGAGGCGGAATTGAAAGAGGCACAGCGCCTTGCTCGCCTCGGCAGCTGGCTGATGGACGTGAAGACAGGGCAGACCATGTGGTCCAACGAAGTCTACCGTATGCTGGGCCTCGACCCTTCTCTCCCTTCCCCTCCATCCCAGGAGCACAGTCGGCTCTTCACCCCGGAAAGTTGGACGCTGCTCGCCGCAGCGGTGGACAAAGCAGCGCACGCCGGCGTGGCTTACGAATTGGAGTTGGAGACGGTGCGAGCCGACGGGAGCCGCGGCTGGATGATGGACCGGGGTGAACCAGTTTGCGATGCCGAGGGCGCCATCACCCACCTGCGCGGCGTCGCCATGGACATCACCCAGCGCCGAAACCTGGAGGAACAGTTCCGGCAAGCGCAGAAGATGGAAGCCGTTGGGAGTCTGGCAGGCGGCGTCGCGCACGATTTCAATAACCTCCTAACGATCATTAACGGATATTCTGATATTTTGCTGGAATCACAAGCGTCTGGGCACACCGCGATCTCTTACCTGAAAGAGATTAAGGACGCCGGAAACCGCGCCGCATCACTTACGCGGCAACTGCTAGCCTTTAGCCGCCGACAAGTGCTGGCGCCCCAAGTGCTCAACCTGAATGTCGTGATTGCAAATCTTGGGAAGATGGTAGCGCGGCTGATCGGCGAAGACATCAAACTGCATACCATCTTTGACCCGTCGCTGGCGCGAGTAAGAGCCGACCCTGGACAGATCGAACAAGTCATCATGAACCTGGTCGTGAACGCCCGGGATGCAATGCCCTCGGGAGGGAACCTCACGATTGAAACGAGCAATGTGGAGCTGGATGAGAATTACGCCCAAACGCACCCCACCGTTAAGCCCGGGCCTCACGTGATGTTTGCGGTCGCTGACACGGGCACGGGCATTACGCTGGAAACGCAGGCTCGTATCTTCGAACCCTTTTTCACTACCAAGGAACAGGGCAAGGGGACGGGCTTGGGACTGGCCACTGTTTACGGGATTGTCAAACAATCGGGTGGGAGTATCTGGGTGTATAGCGAACTTGGCCACGGCACCGTCTTTAAGATATACCTGCCCGCGGTTAGTGAGAGTCTAGCAGAGAAGGGTCATGCCAAGCCGGAGATGGGTACCGCTCTTGGGTCGGAAACAATCCTGGTGGTAGAAGACGAAGAAGGAGTACGCTCGCTGGTTCGCGAGGCGCTTGAATCGAGGGGATACAAGGTCCTGGAAACAGATGATGCTGAAAAGGCTTTGACCCTGTGCACAGACCATGCAGGAACTATTGACCTGCTTTTGACCGACGTGGTGATGCCGAAAATGTCGGGTCCGGCGGTGGCCGGGAAGGTAACTGCCTTGCGTCCCGGTATCAAGGTTCTCTACATGTCCGGATATACCGATGAAGCTATCGTCCACCACGGAGTGCTTGGCGAGGGCATTCCCTTCATCCAGAAACCGTTCTCGCCCCTTGCGTTGCGCAAGAAGATTCGGGAAGTTCTGGGCGGAAAGTGAGGGCGAGAATTCTGACTAAGCCGATAGCGCAGAGGTTTTCGGCTCCAAGATGAATTCCTCTGCCGCGCGTTCTCATTGCATGGCAATGAACCGGTCGGGTTATGGATTTAAAGTGCCGCTACCCCGCGTTGGCAGCGCTTCAGTAGACCCCAGAGTGTTTGACCCCTTAACCCCTACAACACATCGGCGTTAAAACAACCTGAGAGTTCCGGGAAAGCGCGCAAAGCGGGCGTGGCCATGTTACTGCTGTCCAAATTAGCAACCGCGCCGCGTGGCGATCACGGTTCTGCTCGTGCACGATCACGAATACGACGCCAAGCCAACGATTCATTCAACCCTCGCCGAGGGGAGAGGGTGCCGGCCATGCGCCGGCGGGTGAGGGGTCACTTCCGTCCACTCTCGACCAGTTGCCTGCCACGCGGGGAAATCCAACAATGATAGGGTGGCGCATAAATACACAACAATGTATGCGCCACCTGCGAATGCGATGGTGCTGGAGCCCCCGGACAAGTTCGTGTGGGAGGTTGTAGACATGATTGGGGAGATGGGGGAGAACGCGAAGAAGTGACCCCTCACCCGTCTCGCCCCGGCTGGTGACAGCGCCGGTTGCGAGCCACCCTCTCCCCTGCGGAGAGGGAGATTGTTTCAAGCGGGCGCATGCGTGCCCTGAGATATTTCCAACCTTCTCCGAGGGGAGAAGGTGGACCGCGACGCGCGTTCCCACCAGCCGTCGTGGGCCGGATGAGGGGTCACTTGCGCCGCCTCGGCCACCAGTTGCCTGCCACGCGGGGAAATCCAACAATGATTGGGTGGCGCATACATTGATTTTTATGTATGCGGCACATGCGAAAAGATCGACTCCATTCGCGTGGCGAGCGGTTTGGTGGCCCAACCCGGCGACTAGCCGTGGTCAAGCTGGAGGTTTTACTACCGCGAAGATCGTTCTCTATTGGCGATGGACCGCATGAGCTGAACACCCGCCGCTGCGCTCGCAAGGCGACGCCTCATGGCACATACATACATTGTCGCGTATGTATGCGACCGGGGCCGTTGCCGTGCGACGCGGAGCCGCCGGCGTCCATTGCAGGCGATCCATCGCCAACACGGAACGATCCTCAGGAGCGGCATCGGCGCAGTCTGCCGCAACGGGGGGGGGAAGTGACGCATACATAAAAATCGATGTATGCGCCACCCAATCATGGGTTGGTTTCCCCGCAATTGGGGGGTCACCTCGACGGTTTGTCGCCAAGCCGCACCTGTGTTTGAGATGTCATAGTTGTGGGTCCGGTCAAGCGAACGCCCCATCCAAATGTTGAAACTCCAAAGCCGCAGCGAAGCTGTGGGATTTCGGCGGCAAGCAGGATTCATCAGCCTCGGCTGGAGTGGCGTCAAGGCGTCATTCGAACGATGCCCAGCCGCATGCGCCACAAAAGCAAGGCAAAAGGCAAAGCGCAAAAGTCAAAAGACAAAAGTCGAAACCCCAAGCTTCGGCAGTGTCTCCGTAGTCTCCAGAGTTTTGGACCCCCTCACCCGTCCTGCCCCGGCTGATGAAAACGCCGGTTGCAGTCCACCCTCTCCCCCAAGGGGGCGAGGGGAGGGAATCTAAAGGGCCGTTGGTCTGGGCTGGATTAGGACGCTCCTTTGGGGTTCGATTTGAGCCGGTAGCGCAGAGGTTTTCGGCTCCGAGACGATATCCTCTGCGGCACTTTCTCATTGCATGGCAATGAACCCGTCGGGTTTTGGATTTAAAGTGCCGCGGAGGAAAGCGAACTGCTCTTACCTGTGCATTGCCATACCGTAAATTCTCGCTATTTTGGCAAGCACTTGGGCTGTGCGATTTCTCCTGGCGGACTAAGACGAGTCATAGTTTTGGCCTGCGCGAAGCGCCTTGGAGTGCGGCGGCTCGACGCCGCCTTTGTTGCTGCCTGTACCCATCAAGATTGAATCCCGATCCAATTAAGATCGATCCCCACTCCAAGGCGCTTCCCGCACTCAGCTTGCATGAGGTGGCTCCTCCCTTGGCGCGTCTCTACGACTTCTGATGACAGGTTCGGTTGCGGCCCGGCCGCACTGCTCTGCCCCGCGACCGAAACATTGCCGAAGAAACAGTTGGACGGCCATGTGTTCCACCTTGCCCTTCCAGCCGGTTGATGAGACCATTTCAGGCCGATCAAAGATTTTGACTACTTTTCTTAAGGACTTATTTCATGTCGCGATTTACGGCTTTTTCACTGTTTGCAATCCTTGTTCTCGCGCTCTCGCCGGCGCGAGCGGCAGAGCAGCCCCTCCCGCGGGCCTGGTTCGTGGATTCACTCATCAAAATATTTCCCGGCGACGCGGTGGGAAGCAATCGACTGATCCGCCCCGAATTGATAGCCGCGCGCGGCCAGCATGTAAGCGTGCAATTGGCCGTACGTTCTTCGCGGGGTCTTGAGGGCGTGGTTGCCGAGGTGGGTCCTTTCAAAGACGCCGCCGGAGCATCGTTGACGGGCGCCACGGTGCGCCGCGAGGGCTTCGTGGTGGTGGGTTCACACACCGAAAAGACTCCGGACGACGAATTGGTGGGGGAAGCGCCGGGATGGTTTCCCGACCCCTTGTTCGATTTTCCCGCAAAGCTCGAACCCCGGCGAACGCTGCCCTTGTGGATCAGCGTGGCGGTGCCCATCAACGCCCAACCGGGCGACTATCGGGGAGCCGTTGTGCTGCGCGTGGGAGATCGGCAAGTGGCGCGACGGGAAATCCGCCTGAAGGTATTGGCGGCAACGGTGCCCAGCCAGCGCACGTTGAAGCTTACCAACTGGTTCTCGCTCAACGAGGAGAACTTCCTTCGGTTTTACAAGATTGCCGAGTATTCGCCCGCCTACTGGACGCTTTTGGCAAATATTGGCGCAGTTATGGCCGAACATCGGCAGAACATGGTCATCACTCGATTGATGGATCTGATCGAGCCGCGGGTGCAAGGCGGCACGCTGGTTTACGACTTCGCCAAATTCGACCGCTGGGTCGAAACCTTGCAGCACGCCGGCGTCATTGGGTACATCGAAGGCAGTCATCTGCTGGGGCACACCGGAAGCTACCAAGGCCCCCTGAGCGCAAGCACTTTTCAGATTGAAGGCGGCAAGGTTTCCACTGAAGAATTGCCCGTCGATGACCCGCGGGTGGAAACCTTCCTCACCGGGTTCCTTGGCGCGCTCAACACTCATCTGGAAGCGAAGGGCTGGAAGTCGATCTATTACCAGCACATCCTGGACGAGCCCCACGGCAACGATCCGCCGCATTACGCGCGCATCGCCCAACTGGTGCACCGCTGCCTGCCCGGCGTTTCCACCATGGATGCGATTGACGCTTCCCACCTGCCGGTTGAGTTGCAGAAGAACAGCGATGTCTGGGTGCCCCTGCTCGGGCATTTTGATGACCAGGTGGGGATGCTCCAGCAGCGAATCGCCAGCGGCCACGAGGTTTGGTTCTACACGTGTCTCTACCCTCAAGGGCGTTACATGAACCGGCTGATGGACTCGCCGCTGATCAAGGTGCGGCTGCTGCAATGGCTCGATTTCCGCTACGGCTTTACCGGATTCCTACACTGGGGGTGGAGCTATTGGACGCCCGACCCCATTCTTGATACCCAACCCGTCATCAATGCCAACCGGACCCTGCTGCCCTCCGGTGACGCGTTCATCGTTTACCCCGACAAGGCACGAATGTCCGTTTATTCCTCCATTCGCTTGGAAACCATGCTGCAAGGTACGGAGGATTACGAGATGCTGATGGCCCTCAAATCCAAAGACCCCGCCGCCGCCAGCCACATCGCTCAAGAAGCCATTACCGGACTTACTGACTATGTGCGCGACCCGCAGCAGTTTCGCAGCATCGAAAGGGAATTGCTGGAGGCACTGGCGAAGTGAGGGGGGGGACTTAATGTCATGCTGTTGCGGCGAAGCGAAACGTCCTTTCATACTGATAAGGGGGATATCGTACTTTGTCCAACATCGCAGGGCGGACTTACGCTTTCGGCAATAATGGGACTAGGGACTGGGGTTAAGGCTTTGGAAATCCACGGTGGATCAGCCTGCGGTGCAACCCGGTCCGACTTTCGCATTCGAGCCCTGACGCGTTCGCTGATCAGCCAGATTGCGCCCACTACGGCAGGGACCAGCACGGCGAAAAAGAACCACACCAAGGATGCGTCCACCGCAGCGCCGGACGGTACGGCGTAGGGTGACAGAAGCAGAGCGGCGGCACCCTCCCGCACTCCCACGCCACTGAAGGAAACCGGCAAATCACCCGCCAGCACAATATAGGGATAGGTGGCCAGCGCGGTGGTGAATCCGGTGGGGAAGAACGCGTGCAGCAGGAAGAAAAACGCCGCCAGTTCGGCCACCATCGCGCCCACCGCCATGATGGCGAAACGCAATGTCGGAACCAGCGGCATTGCCGTGGAGCCGTCCATAAAGTGCCGACGGAAACGCCGCGACTTTCGCGCCAGTTGGGAAGCGCGGGAAATCAGGGCGGGGAAGCCCATTACCACGGGTAGAAAGGCCAGCCAAACCGCCACTCCGAAGATGGCCGCGGGGTGGGGCACCAGCCAAAACAAGCTGACGCCCATCAACGTCAGTAATGCCCAAAAATCCAGCAGCCGATCGAAAACCGTCAGCAACACGACCTGAGTGCGTTCTTGTTCACGAACAAAGACGCAGCGGCCCAATTCGCCCAATCGGCCCGGCGTGATCAATCCCAACGCAAAGCCCCCAAAGAGCGAGCGCAGCGATTGGCCAAGATGCCTTTTGCCCGCGGCGGCCATCAACGTGTGCCACTTGTAGGCGCGCAGGAAAAGCAAAACCAGAAATGAGAAGAGCGCCAAAAGCAGGCTGCCCGTTTCCAGATTCCGGAATGCCTCGCGCAATCCACCGAAAGGAACGCGCCAGACGATCACAACCAGTACTCCTACAGAGATTACGATCTGCTTCCAGGGAATTGAGCGCACCAGCATTTGCCTCCGGCCCCAAGGGGGGCACGGCACTCTCCAAACTCCGGATATCGGCTGAATTCGTCCAAAACTTAAATTAGAAGTTTGTGTATTTTGCTGATTTGAGGCGGGATGCTGGCAAGCGTTGTTGGATCGGACCGGACCCCAGGAAAAGCTTGCGGAGTCGTCCTGTTGCCCCCTATAGCCAGTATTCACCGACAGTTAGGTGTAAGGCAAAGGCGACAGTGGGTGCTAAGCAGGCGTACCTCGAAACGGAGCCGCAAATGAAAGTCAAAAGTCAAAACGCAAAGCGCGAGGCATCGAGCTCAAATCTGGCTGTACCGTTTCCCTTTTACTGCACCAAGAACTGCGTTGGCTCAACCTCCGCTCGCGCTTCCGGATTGTAATAGTCATAAAGGATCGACGGTGCGGTGAGCGCCTTCAGGCCGTAGCGAAACTTGAACGTGAAAGAAAACTTCACTCCCCCCGCGCGCGGCCAAAGGTAAAACACCACGCGGTCTGGGAGGATGTCATATTGGTTGATATCCCAGCCCGACGCGGTCATGGCCTTCTCCAGCGAGGCGCGATCCACCTCGGCGCCTGGCGGCAAGCCGATTTCCGCCAGCATCATTCCGTAGCCCCGAAAGCCCACCCGCTCGGCATCGACGTTGCACGTTACGCTTTCGCCGGGTTTGGCGGAGTCTCTGTCAAAATGGACCGCCAGCCGCAGCGCGTCGGACCCGCCTGCTTCATGATGAAGGTCGCTTGCCGCATTCGAGTGCGCCCATGGTACATAGTAGTCTGCCAGTAGTTGCAGCGACGCCCCGGACGATCCTGCGGGCCGCCGGATTTCAACGTGATGAGTTCCGGCGGATAGGTAGCGGGAAAGGTCCTGCACACCGGGTGAGCTGATCTTGTTGCCCAGCGGTAGATCGAAGGAAGCCACTGGATTGCCGTCAACCAGGATTTCCGCCATCTCGACGCTGGGAGTCTCAGTGCCACTCACTGCTAAATTGTTCTGATGAGCCGTGGCGGCGGCGATAGCTTGCAAAACATTCACTGTCGCCTGGGAGGAATACCATACGCCATACTCATCCTGGTGCTTCAGAAGGAAGAGCATGCCGCGCGAAACCATGTCGTCGGCCATGGGGGCGCGTTCGTGTGCAGTCTCGCCCTTCTCCAGCGCCTCAACCACCAACGCAGTGGTTTCAAGGCGTCCCGTGTACCCCCACCCATAAAAGGGAGTATTCATTTCCAGCGACCAGTAGCTGGTATTGCCCTCGCGATGTTCGAGTTGGCGGAGTCTCTTCAAGGCGGCCGCGGCGCGAGCCTCCTGGCCGGAATCGAGCGCGGCCAGCGCATACGCGGCAATCAGATAGGGCTCGTCCACTGAAGTTGTGTAGGGCTCCACGAAGGTCAAGGCATGGTTCACAGCCGCCGATACCTGGGCAGCGGACTGCATGCTCTCCTTGGAATTCTCCGGAGTGAGTTCGCCGGACGCGGCTATGGTGCGGGCAATGTAAGCCGTCCATTCAGCACTCTGCGAAAGGTCCTCTTTATTCTGCCATCGGTATCTGATCCATCGGCCGTCGGGTTGAGCATGCCGGAGGAGCCAGGCAACGGCATGCTCGGTGACGGCCTTGTCCACCGTAGTGTATTGGGCGGCATCGCGAAGGAATCGCACCGCATAAGCCGTCAGCGCCACGTCCCCCTCCCCGCGGCCCCAGTAGGTAAAACCTCCCGTCTCCGCCTGATAGGAAAGGAGGCGGGAGTAACCAAGCTGCAAGTAGTGGTGCGCCCGCGCGGAAAGGACAGAGTTCTTGTCACCGTCCCCCACCAGCCGCAGGTACAACAGGCTGGGATAGGTAGATGAGATCGTTTGTTCCCCGCACCCATACGGCCGCCGCATGATCCCTTCGATGCTTTCCAGAATGTGAGCACTGAGATTGGGGTAGATCTTCAGTTCGGCCTGGAGCGACCCCGGCAGCATGGTGTTGGGGATTTGCAGATCGAGCGCCACTTTTTCAAGAAATACCTGGCTGAGGGTCTGAATTTTCTCCTGGCCGTTGGGATGGACGGTGACAGTCTTCTCAATGGCATCGGCGGCGTCGTGGCTGCGCGCTGTGATTCTTTGCTTCCCCTGCATTACCGGTGTGACGGTGGTAAAACGGAAGATGCTGTTGGCGGAATCGCCGGAGGGAATATCCACCACCTGGGGCGCGGGATTCGACAGCGTGAACCAGATCTGCGGGGCCATCTCCACACTTGCCTGGAGCGGGTGGTCAAGATAGTTGCGCAACACCACCGGCAGATCAATTTCGTCGCCCACGGTCAAAATGCGTGGAGGGTCGTGGTCTATAAAGAACGGCTGGAAGGCGCGAATCTCCTTCTCCGCCGTGCCGATTTCACCGTTCACCGTGGAAGCCACTGCCTTAAGCGTCCACGTGGTAATGCTGCCAGCGAGCGGAAACTTTACCTGCGTCCGGCCTTTGTTGTCGGTCACCAGTTCAGGCTGCCAGAACAGAGTCTCAGGGAAATAATCACGAAGGCGCGGCGTGGATAAGGCTTGAGGCGAGAATGTTGAAGTTACGCCGGATTTGGCAACACTACTAACGCTAGCGGATGTGGTTTCCATTACGAGGGGAACAGCACTTACCTCTATTGTTTGCGAGACCGTGCCGAGCTGAAGCACCACATTGACCCGGGTGATGCTCGAAGACCGCACCGGCACCTCAGTGATTGCGTATCTTCTGAAACCCGGTTCCAAGACTTCAACAAGGTAAAAGCTGGGCGGCAGATTGCCGAGAGTGTATTTCCCATCTTCTTCTGACGCTGCCTCGTATTGCCGATTTGTCGCCAAGTCCCTAGCGGAGATTTGCGCCTTGGGTACGACCGCGCCGCTGGCATCGGTGATCGTCCCGGATATGGCGCCTGTCACGCCCGCAAGAATAGACTGATCGCGCGCGGCTACGGGAAGCCTGTTTTGGCTGGATTGTTCCACCAGAGCTCGTGAAAACATCGCGACGGTGAAATCATCCCGGGTGCCCTCAATTCCATCCGGTCCGGCGCTGCGAATATAAATC
>JARLGN010000633.1 GCA_031292775.1 Acidobacteriota bacterium
TGACGGCGCCGCCGTAGGCGTACGCGTGCGCCTCCGTAATCTGGGCTTCCGTCAGCAACGGATATCGCTTGAGCAGCAGAGGCCGGATAGCATCTTTCCAGAGCAAATCTACAATTTCCTCGTGCGTCAGGACGGAATATGCAAACGAACTGAGTCCACACATCAATAAAATAGCCAACAAAGCCGACACCCGGGATCTCGCGAAGCGCCAACCTCTGGCAATTCCGCTTTGCCATGACACTTTATGCTCGGAACCCGCTGAACAATGCTGCTGTTGCTTGGTCATGTGTTTCATTTTCTTAGCCGAATTCTTATCCAACCCGGCGACCCTGCTGGCGGCGTCTATATCCTGCCGGGTAATCTCGGCGCCGCCAGCAATCGAGGGGTCGCACAGCTTCTACAAGTTAATGTCCAAGATTCAGCTCAAAGTGGATCGTATCGTGAACGCGGTACCCATTATCGATTAGAACCACATGTCCCCCGATGACGATGTAACGGTAGCCGCGAGGAGCAGGGCCGAAACCGCGCGTCATCTCATAGGGCGCAGGGCGACTCATTCTCCGCATATCATCATCGAGCACGTAGCCCGGCTGAAGCCGATTTTCGTAGTCATTGTTCCATCGGTTGTCCTGCCTAAACACTTCCTGGTTTCGATTCTGGTTGTAATAGGTATGGGCGTATTGGCGTTGCTTGTCGTTGAACTGGCGATACGTCTTCTTATTTTGGCCGCGGTTCTGGTCATTGCCGCGGTTCTGGCCATTCTGTGCCACAGCCGCACAGCATGCCAGAGCCAGAAGCACCGTCACACCAGCACTCACCCACCATCGTGTCTTCATAAGTCTCCTCCAAGTCATATTGGAATTTCCCACGGTTGCTGTAGGCGCGCACCCAAGCGCATTGTCATTACATGCCCTTTATAATCGAGGGTAAGGTGCGTGTCAGTTCACTCCGGCTCACTGGTCTGTTCAAGATTGCTCACCCCAAGTTAGGAGGAGGAAACCAAGTGGGATAGCCGGAACTTCAAACGGGAAGAAACCCAGGCGGCCGGGGACATGATCCATCCGGATGCGTGCAACCGTTGGCATTATTCTCATGCTTTGTTCTTTCTGAACGGGCATGATCCTGGAATTCGCGCGCCAGACGCTTTTTGCGTCTGGCGCGGTGGCTATTTCCGTTCGATGGCTTGCAGTTCTCCCCACGGATTGCTTAAAGACTGGCGAACGTCCGTCCGCCCGAGGGGGAGAATTTCGTCAGCGTGCCGTCCAAGCCCTGGGCCGCACTAGTGGGCTGCACCGTGCCGTCGATCAGAATTTCTTTCGCGGTCACCCTGCGTCCATAGACCTTTTCGTTATCGCCTTCGTCTTGCTTGTACACAGCCCCGTCGAGCGACGCCCCGCCAAACAAGCCGCGTGAGCGCGAGTAGCTAAGAATCTCCGCATGAAGTTGAGCATCGGTGGCGCCTTCCGCGGAACGACCCACCGGGCCGGCTGCTACGGATAACTCCGCGCCCAGTTTAACGCTGTCCTGAACCAGTTTTTTCATGCCGCCCGGGTTCATCACGAGGAAAACGACGTCGGTGGCCTTACCGCCGATTTGAAATCCCACGCTTGCGCCGCCCATGGTGAACATGGAGGGGGCATCCCACCGACCGTTACCGCCCTTGCGGCATACCAGCACACCGCGTCCGTAAGTGCCACCAAATCCCAAGGCGAACTTCACCTCAGAAGGAATGATGCCCACACACACGGCCTTGTCCAGCAAATCATGAGGAATGCCCTTGTCGGGAGTACTCATGATCTCGTTCATAACGTTGGTCGCCTTTTGCAATTGGCTCTCACCGGCAAAAGCCGTTGCACAGAACGCCAGTAACAGAAAAACCAAAGTAAGTCTCTTCATTTGAAGCTCCTTTTCCTGCCATCACACCTATCTGCCCGGAGTGTCCGATGTTCCCATTCAGAACTGTTGGACTACTGGCCGGTATAGCTATGTTTATAGCCCGCGGCGATTCGCGTGTCTGTACAGCATGGCTCACATGTTTGGTCAGAATTGCTCACCGCTGTTTATGAGGGGAGCTACGGTCTGGGGCGGAGGGGAATGACCAAGGGTCTGGCCTCACGACTGATCGTGTAGGACCGCACTGAGGAGATCGCCATGAACCGTCAACGCGCCGTTGCCGTTATAATCGACAAAGCCTTTGTCTCTGAACTTATTCATGAAATGACTGACCCGCGACCGGGTGGTGCCAACCATTTGGGCCAACTGTTCTTGATTGATTCTGGGAAATGCCGCTCCGTCTCCACCTTCCTTGCCGAAATGCGCAAGCATCAAGAGAATCCGAGCCAGGCGTTTCTCGCTGAAATTGAAGAGCCGATCAACAAAGTCTTCTTCCACACGACCCATTCGAGAAAGCAGGTAGGAGATAAACACCTTGGCAAAGGCGGGCTGTTGATGGATGAGCCGAATCAAGGCTCCCTTTGTTACGCAGGAGATCGTTGAGGGATGAATCGCCGTTGCGGTTGACATCCGCAGGGACCGATTTACCAGACAACCCTCCCCAAACACGTCGCCTGGCCCCAAGATGGCGATGACAGCTTTCTTGCCGTGCGGCGACTCAACCACGAGCTTCACATTGCCATTCTGGATGTGGAACATCGCATCCGCCGCGTCCCCTTGAGTATAGATGGCCTGCTGGTCCTGGTACTCCCGAGTGGTCTTTTGCGTGCCGACCCTTTTCAGGAAGTTCCGGGAATTAAAAGTGAGCGTATGTCTGCTCATGCTTGATGCCTCTGGGGGCCCGATCTTGCCGCCGGGCCGCGTCACCCTCGTCAGCGTATCGCGCCGGGGACGCGAGTCGCTTACGCGGGATCTGAGCTTTCGATCAGGAATGGTACACGGGCCTCGCAATAGGTGCAGATGGCGGTCCTGTCCACTCTCTTATTCTCAGACGTACTCGTTGCCCTGAACGTGCGCAGGCACTCCGGGCAGGTCAGAATCATATGACCGGCGAAGCCCGGCCGGGTTCGAACAGGAACACTGATGACTTGCGGACAGTCGGCGGGATCCGGCGTTTTTCGAACCAGGTCGTGAACGGTCTGCAAGAGTTCGGGGATTTGCCGCGCGGTCTTTTCGAACCAATGGTCAGGCTTGATTTCCTCCGGAAGTTCGCGGGGGATTGATCCCGTGAGGACAATTACCGGTATGGAAGGAAAGCGCCGGCGCACCACCGATATAAACTCGATTCCTGACATACGGGGCATCTGAAGGTCGGAAATGATGACCCTGGGAAGCTCATCCCGGAGTTTCACCAGGCCGTCGATTCCGTCCTCAGCTTGCCGTGCTTCGAAGCCCGCTTCTTCTAATTCTATTGACAGAAGCTCCCGAATGGCAGGATCGTCGTCCACCAGCAAAACACTATTTGCAGAAACTCTGCTCATAACGTTTCCTCGCTCGGCCCTGGCAGCAATCTTCCCCCTATTTGTTTTGTATACTACGGGCCGCCCTTGTGTCTGTACATTAAGGCACACGCGGCTGTTCACTATTGCTCATCCTGATTTCTGCGGAGGATCCACCGTGTGAGATCGATGCAAATTGCCGGGGATATTCGATGAAAGTTGGCTCAAACACTTAAGCTGAAGGCGGCCGGGTGTATATTCTTATCTACCGGACTGCCCGCTTGGAATTTGGCGCTTATTCCGCATACCAGGCGCAACATGGTGTTCATCTCTGACATTCACGTACTTTCGGCTGCATTCTTCATGGGATTGGCGGCCGCCGCGCCCATGGGCCCGGTCAACATGCTGGCCATTCGCCGCGGCTTGATTGGCGGTTGGCGCCATACCCTCGCCTGCGGAATCGGCTCCGTCACCGGCGAGATCGCCCTCTTCGCCCTGGTCCTCCTCGGTGGTCATTACCTCTTTTCCGATCTGTCCAACCCGACTCTCCGGACCGTCCTGGCGGGAATCGGATTAATCGTCCTGATTCCGTTGGGGATCTACTTCCTTGTCCACGCCATCAAGGAGCCGCTGCGGGCCTACGCCAGCGCTCGCAAAGACTGGGATGAAAGCACCGTCCCCGCGCATCTGGCCACCGATGTCGCCTCCTGTGCTGCCCTAACCGCGTTCAATCCCTTAACCATGATTTACTGGGTTGGCGTCACATCCAACTGGCTCCCGCTTGCCCATACCCTCTTGGGCTCCAAAGCCCCTGGGTGGGGAATCCTGATGGTGGCCGCCGGCCTGATGACCTGGTTCACCACGCTGATCGTCCTCGTCCGCTTCCTCCCAGACCGCATCGGCCCGGCCTTCTTCCGCTTGGTAAACGCCGTCCTCGGCCTGATCCTCCTCGGCTTTGCCGCGTACTGTGCAATCGTCCTGTCCCACCAATTTCTGCACTGAACCTCAGGGCTCCCATCACTGGTAGCTCGCCGGAATATCATCATTTAAGCCAAGCCGAGGGTCGTTCGTCCGCCGGGCATCCGGGAAATTTTGCGGCTCACATCTTGGCATCGCCAGCAACCTGCATTGGCGGTTAGATCGCATCGAAAAGGCGACTGTTGCCACGCCCAAGCGTGAAATTTCCGTCATAAACTGCTCCGAACGGCCTAAAATGTCCGTTGGGTAGCATGACAAAATGTCTTTGTTTCTTTTGTTTTCAATAACATTCCTACTTCCAACGTCGATTTCTAACATCTTTTTTTTTGGTCTTTCCTTCCCCCCGCGCCCAGGTGATGGGGCTTTCCGATTTCGAATCAGTTGGTTGCGGGGGAACATTCTCCCCAGTCACCCACTCCTTCTGCTTTGCTGCCACCAGCTCGCGGTAATGGCGTTCGCGCGACACCACCCTGCCTTCCGCCCAACGCGCCAGGCCCACAAGTTCATCGAACACGGGGTGCAACGCCTGCTCGCGGCTCAGGAGCGCGCGGGCCGTGGCCTGGACCGCGCCGGGCGGGGCGTCGAGTAAACCGTCCCGCAATTGGCGAAAGACGCGCGAGCGCTCGCCGGTCTTGAGCCGGTTCAGGCAGGACTGAGCCTTGCCCCGCACGGTCCAGGGCCCGGTGGATTTCTGAGCGTTCCGGTGGATGGCTTCCAGGAAAGCCGGCGTGCGGGTGGGAGACTTGCGCAGAGACACAGCGGCACCTCGCCTCGTACAGGCTACATTGTAGGCCAGCATCGCGATGTTGTCAAGGGGAAATATTGTACCCTCCGGCGATAAACACCGGGAGCAACCTCGCGGGCCACGCATCCGCCCGTGCCCACGCCATTCCTCCCACCTCCCGGCGCAACTCCCGAGCGCCGGAAGAACCCCCAAAGTCACTGACCGTAGCCGCGTGGTGCCGGGCCAAAAGAAGGCGTATGCAACTTATCGGCAAGGTGATTGCGAGTTGCGGGGAAATCCAACAATGACGGGGTGGCACATACATTGATTTTTATGTATGTCACTTAGGGCCGGTGGCCCGCGAAACCCAATGAAGAGATCCCTCATCCGACCTTGTCTCTCGGCCACCTTCTCCCCCAGGGGAGAGGGTGGACCGCGCCGCGCGCTTTCACCAGCGGGCGCGGGACGGGTGAGGGGTTTTTCGACCCTGCGTCACTTGCCCCGGAGCGCACGGCGAACTTCATCTTCCGTAACCTGCGCCAAAATCTGTCGCATCCCTGGTGCCAAAGGATGCGGAAGCGATTTGAACTGCCCGCGACCGTGCATCATCACGCGCACTACCGGGTTTGGAACCGGCGCGGATACGACATGAATATTTACCGCGACAAGAAGCAAAACGAAAAGATCGACTACATCCACAATAACCCCGTGGCGCGCGGGTTGGTGGCCCACCCCGGCGACTGGCCCTGGTCAAGTTGGAGATTCTATTACCGCGAGGATCGTTCTCTATTGGCGATGGACCACATGCGCTGAATACTCGCCGCTGCGGTCGCAAGGCGACGCCTCTTGGCGCCCCGATGCATCGGGGCGCCACCCGTGAATTTTTAGTGCAGTTCTAAGCAAACGATGTCCGTACTCCCCGCGATGTATGTGCCACCCGCGGCGTTACCCCCCTTGAGGCGCAGCACCGCCAGGCGGCCATCCCGTCCTCCGCTCAATACGTGCGCGCCACTTCCGTCAGGGTTAGGGCTGCACCGCCTGCAACTGCGTCCAGTTCCCGCTGAGGTTGGCATTCGGATTGAAGTTAGGATCATCACTCATCACGTACTGATTGGCGCCGTTGAGCCAGGCGTGCCCATACTGGTTGCTCAGCTCAAACGTGCGCCCCGTCGAGGGATCGCGGTATGTTTGCACATCCCGAAGGTTCTGGTCGGTGGCATGGAAGCCTATATCCGAAACCCGCTGGGCATTGTTACTCATGTGCAGGTACGTTTCGGTGATGGTTTTGTCGAGGTCCGCCTGGATCTGGTCCATCTTGGCCTCTTTATTGGCTTGTATCTGGTAGAAATTCGCAATCCACTTGTTCGTATAGGCGGCATAGCGAGGCGTGGGTTGAATGGAACTCATCACCACCTTGAACAGCTTTTCGTTGCCATCAAGCTTGCCCATGGGCGCGCCCAACGCCACCTGGCCGACGGCGTGGAGATCGTAAAGAAATCCGCGGCCAACGCGATAAGTCTGGGTCACGAGCGCCAGTGAGTACCACAGTTCCATCGGCTGGTTGTCCTTTTGATACGCCAGCCGTACGCGGATCGCGTCGATCCGGGCGCCGCCGTTGCCGGAGTCAGCCGGCGGCAGTCCATTGCGCTGGCGCACGAGCTGCTCGAGCGCGGAGAATGGCTCGATTGATACCACCGTCATCGCGGGCTTCAGATCGTTCAGCACCATCTGGCGGAAATATTGCTCGGCGTTCAAGGGTTTTGCCACGGCGCAGAGAACGTTTGTCTTGTTCCCCGTGTGTGTGCGCCGGTTGGGATCGGTGAGGTTGTGCAACTCTTGCGGGTCGTCGGAGTATTGCCAGGCGTAATTGGGAATGCCTTGAAATTTGGTCAAGCTATCCGGGCTTTTGGCCTCCCAGAACACGGAAAAACTTTCGCTGAAACAGCCCGTCTTGCCGCCGTACATATGGATCGCGCCTTGGAAGTCCCAAGTGCTGGGAATCAACATTTCGATCGCGGGTGACAGCTCCTCATTGGGGTCATCGTATTTGACCTTGATCTGCGCTTTCTTCAGGACCAGGTAAGAGCCGGAAGCTGCGCTGGCGGCGGGCGCTCCGTGTCTCGAAGCGGATGACGATGGCGGTGGAGGGGTGGGCTTGGACGGTGGGGGCGCCGGCGCGGTGGGTTCTGGCACCGGAGGCGACGCCGGGGCGACAGTACCGGAACCCGCATCCCCCCCGGGGCCTCGCATGGCTTTGACGAGGGCCTGCTTGCAGCCATCCGAGACTTCCGCTTGGTGCTGTTTGAGGCAGGCGATGATTCGTCCTCCGCCTGACGGTACACCGGCGCACAGCTTCTGCACGTCACCGGCGCACGCGGCGCGCACGTCGGGCAAGGCTTGCGTCGACGCGGCCTGCGCATACAACGACTGCGGTCGAAGCGCGCCGTCCACCATTACTGCGAGCACCACGGCGACAGCGCATCGGAGGAACACCTCGGTTGATCTCGACATCAGGGACTCCTGTCTGAATCGGGCAACGAAGCGGATGCCCCGCCACGGATCACGTGCTCACAGCGGATCAGACCACTTCGTAAAGTCGTCTCGCCGCATCGCTGCCGGATGCCTCACACGATATGCAGTTCCGTTCAGTCAGTAGGCTGAACCGGAATTGGTTTTGTAGCCCTGCTCTTGTTTTCATTATACCGCGGTGCGTTACACCGCGTCACCTGATGGCTTGGTTCGGCTCTGGTGTCATTTACTGTAGCGGGTAGCCACAGTCAGCGAACTCCTGACTGTGGGCTTGTCCTCTCCACACATCCCAAATCATCGACGCTCGCAATCCATGTCGCAGAATAGTGTATTTGCCAAAAGGACCCGCGGTGAGGAAAGCGCTGACCGCGGCTACCAATCGGAGGCCACAGGGCCGTTAAACGGCGGACCTGCGGTTGTGTGTGGCAGGCAACTGATGGTCGTGGGGGGCGATTGTGGAGAGTGCAGCTAAGGATATGTCTCGCTCTTTACGCAAGGTTTTCAAACTTGCAGGAATTGTTGGTAGTCACTTGCATCGCTTCCGCGACACGTTTGCTGTTGATTTATTGCAGGCTGGTGTACCGTTGGAACGGGTTTCCTTGTTGCGTGGGTACACCAGTATCAAGATCACTGAACGCCACTATGCACCCTGGGTGCAGTCTCGCCAAGAGCATTTGGAAGCTGATGTAAAGAGGGTTTGGGAACGAGCGTCTGGCGCAGACTATGCTACACCACAGCTACACGAGAAAATTCACATCGTTAACTGATTGATTCCAAACAAGAAAAACTGGCGGAGAGGGTGGGATTCGAACCCACGTCACGATTGCTCGTGAACACGCTTTCCAAGCGTGCTCCTTCAGCCACTCGGACACCTCTCCGTGACATTGCACCGCGCTTGCGCCAGGGAACAGTCCCCCCAGAGCAAAAATTCGATTCGCGGCAACCCGACCAGTATAACATCGCGGAAGCGGAGCGGCTAGCAGACTGAAGAAAAAGTGTAGAGGCGGCTTTATGCCGCCAGTTAATGCCACGGCGGCTTTCCGCCGCCCGTGGCGGGGTAAACCCGCCGCTACGATGTTTGGCGGGATAACCCTCCTCTACAACACCCCGGTGTCACGCCATACTATTTAAACCGTCGGCGGAACCGGAACTCCATGCCGAAGATTCCGTTCTGGTCGCGAACCCCCAGCACCGAGATGTTATCGCTGATATTCCATTCGAACTGGATGATCCGGTACTGCGAGTAGGAGGTGTCGGTAACATAGGTGAGGGTGAGGTCGTGAGTGACTTGCTGCTCCACCGTAACCCGGGCGCCGGATCCGAATCCGGGCACGCCCACGTTGGGATCGATCTTGATTCGACTCACCCCAAACAGATGCTGAATGCGGCCCGTCACCTGGCTGGAAAGAGCCTGGGATAGAATGGCGGAAGCGCCGATGGCGGTGGTGGGGCTTCCTCCCACGGGCGAGAAGGCTTCCTCCTGCTGCACGTAGCCGAGGGCAAGGAGCGACAGGATATCGGTTGTTGGCAGCGGCGGGTCAGAACGGTACGAGAACTTCAACCTGTCCATGGGCCCGGAGATGTCGAGCGTAAGGTTATAGCTCTGGACTTGGGTCTCAACTTCCATTTCCAGGTAGACCTGGGTTCGGAACGGGTTCGTCATGTTCATGTCGCCCCGCACCAGCTTGTACCGGTTACCCCGGAATACCGACTCGCCGCTGAGAAAATGGATGCTCCCCACCTGCACGGGATTGGCAACGGTGCCTTGCAGGCGGATATCAATATCGCCCGAAAGCCGCACATTGGGCGTCTGTATCTGCACCGGAGGCGAGGAGGTAACGCGAACATTCAATCGAATCTTTGACGCGATGGGGGAGGTGAGGGTGGTTGGCTGCTCCAAAACGGGATTTGCCGATTCCATCATCTTGGATATGAAATTGACGTTTTCATTTACCGCCATCTGGCGAACCACGAGTTCACCCTGCAATTGCGACTGTTCGAGGCTGCCTGCCAGGCGCAACCTGCCATCGAGCACGGAGGTGAAGGGGGTGGGGTAGCGGATGCGGACCTGGTTAAGGTTGGCGCGGACTTCGAAGTGGGGATCTTCCGCCAGCGTTATGAAACCGCTAAGGTCCGCCGTTCCTCCGCCGCAAGTGCCGTGGAGGGATCGGATCACCGCGCGCTCGCCCTCCAGTTTGATGGTTCCCTGCAGGCTGTTGAAGCGAAGCGGCAGCTCGTTATAGCCCAGGCTCACATCTTGAATATCAACGGTTCCGTTCAGCAGGGGCCTGGCCGGAGTGCCGGTGAGGCGTAAGCGCAGATCTGAGCGCCCCGTGGTCTGGAGGTTGGCATCGAACACCGTCAGCACACCAGCGCTCGCAGTGCCCGTGGCGCTAAGGTCCATGGTGACGCCATCGGCGAGGCCCACTACCCCCTCGATTTCAAGCTCGGTGAAAGGTCCCCGCATAATGAACCGGCTGAGCGCCATGCGCCCGTGGGAGTAATGCACATCCACCGGCTGGACGTTTCGCCACTGAACGGTGGGGAAGTCTATCGCCACATCGCGGGCAGAAGACTGGAAATCAATTTTGTCGGGGGTGCGCAGCGGCCCGGTGGCGTGGAAAGAACCGCCCAACGTGACCGCTGCGGCGAACTCGTGATTGAAAAAGGCGCGGATCCACGGGTCGCCCCGCAGGCTGGAGTATTCACCCTGAGCTTCCATGGGCCAATCGCCTTTGGCGGTCGCCGCCGCGATGACGTGCAAGTTTCCCCCTGGGCTTTGGTCCTCACCCTCGATCTTCAACTGGTTCCCTTCGCCTGTAAGGGTGCCATGGAACTCACCCAGCGGAGTGCCGGCAACGGTCAAACTCCCCAGGCGCCACGTACTTTGCAGGTGAAAATCTTCCTGCGTACCTTGTCCGTGCACTTCAAAGTTCAGCTTGCCGTTCAGCCCTCCTTTGGGAAGGGCGCCGGATGTGGTCATGGACAAGCGGTGGATATCTGCCAGGCGGAAATCGGTTCCCTCCAGTTGCCCGGAGACAAACTGCCTCTCTGGCTCCAGGGTGAGGTTTCCACTCAGCTGGCCGTGATTCTTTGTCAAACGGATGGCTTGCAGTTTCCAAACGGATTTGGCTATTTGCAACCGGGTAGAGAAGGTGTCAAACGGTTCATCGGCAAAAGCGCCGGCATCGATGCGCAGGAATCCCGAGCCTGCCAGGGTTGAAGCATTCCCCTGAACGTCCACGTGACCGCTTACGGAGCCGCGAAGGGGAAGATCGAAGTTGATCGCGGCCTTCAGGCCCTCAAGGGGCGTGCGCTGCGCTTCCGCGGAGACCCGCACCATGGATTTGGGAGTCAACTGCCAATGGTCAAGTTGGGCAGAAGCGTTCAAATCAAAGGAACTTCCGGCATGCTCAATCCGCCCGCCGGTGATTTGAATAAACTCCGGATTGAGTGTGACCGCCGCGGTTAGCTTGTCCCAGGCCCAGCCGTGGTACCGGATCTCTCCCATGCTCACATGGCCTTGCAGCGCGGGCGCATTGTAGCTGCCGCTGAGTTGCCCGGAAAATTCCGCACGCGACTTCAGCTCCAAAGGAATACCAGAGGGCGCGGCGACCAACGCCTCGAAGAAAGGCCGCCATTCTTCGAAATTGTCGGTGGAGACCATGAGGTTGAGCGGTTCGGCTGAGGACGGGGACCCGATTTTTTCTGCCAGCGTCCCCTGTGCAGTGATGTAGGAATGCGGCGTATGGAATTCGGCAGCGGCGAGGCGAAGGGTCAAGCTGCGCCCGTCCTCCAGTGTGCCACGAGCCGCGCCGCTTACAGGCAGCACTCCGGGGGGAGTCCTTGTGGGCGCCTGCATGGCAAGATTAAAGTCTGCCTTGAGCCCTTCTCCCCGCCCTGACCAGGTCGCGTTAAGGGTGCCGTCAGCCGTGGAGGCCGGGTGCAACTGGGCCAGGAGGACGCTGGGAGTGCGCACGGGGCGCAGGAAATTATCCAACCGCATCTGGTGGAGGCGGGAGTTGAGATGGAA
>JARLGN010000634.1 GCA_031292775.1 Acidobacteriota bacterium
ATGCGGCAGGTTCCGGCCTGGTGCTGCCCTCCGCCCAGGCCCTTGCCCGGAAGTTTTGGCCAGGTTTGTATTGCTCCGGCTTCTTTCAACCACGCTGCCGCTTTTCCCGAAATGTATTCCGCCACGTCATGATCGTGCGGATGCCGCGCTCCTGACATGCGCACAACCGGAATGCCCCAATCGTCCACGACGCGCGGGTCCACTTGGACGCGGGATTCAAAGACGGGCATCTCCTGCACGGGGCCTTGCACCGCGATGCAACGGTTGAAGGAGTTGCGCATGAAGTCCTTGTGCGCGGCCCCCCAGCGCGGTGCTCCGGGCGGGAAGATGGAGGTGAACTGGATGGGCAGGCGGATGAACTCATTGCAAAGCATTGCTCCACCCACCAGGCCCGGATTGCCGTGGTTGTAATCGCAGATGGCTATGGAAGCTCCGGGGCCAAGATCATCGTAGGTATCGGCTTCCATCAGCCCGTAGGCGCCCGTATAGGCATGTCCCATCAAATTGCGTCCCACCCAGTCGTAGCGATTGCCGATGCCGTCGGGAAAAACGCGGCTCTTGGAATTAAGCAGCAGGCGCGGCGTTTCCGTGGCGGAGGCGGAGACGACCACCATGTCGGCGGGTTGCTCCTGCAACCTGCCGCGCGCATCGAAATACTCGACCCCGGTGATCTGGCCTTGATCGTTGGCCACGACTTTGCGAACCACGCATTCCGTACGCAAGGTGCAATTGCCCGTAGCAAGAGCGCGTGGAATCACCGTGTTGTGCGTGCCGCACTTGGCGTCAACTTCACAGGCAAAGCCCACGCACCAGCGGCAGCGCATGCACCCGCCCCGGCCATTGTAGGGAACGGTGTTGCGCAACATGGGAATGTCAAAAGGGTGCAACTTCAGGCGCTCGGCGGCGGCCTTCAACAGCACGTGCTCGCGGCTCGGCGGCAAGGGGGGCATGGGGAGAGGCCGGCTGCGCGGCGCTTTGAACACGTTATTCGAGTCGTCGCCGGAAACCCCGATCTCCCATTCCGCCTTGGTGTAGTAGGGCTCAAGGTCCTGGTAGCTGATGGGCCAATCATCCAGTGTACTGCCTGCCACCGTGCCGTAGGTGGAACGCATGCGAAAGTCTTTTTCAAGATAACGCCATGCCATGGCCCCATAGCTAAACGTGCCGCCACCTACGCATGCGGCATTGTTGTTGTAACCGCCGTCGCTGGGCAGCAGGACGCGCTCCTGGCCATCGGTGTCTACCAGCACGCGCCGGTAACGGTCGTCGTCAGGCCCAAAAGCGGCCCCCAGCACGGAGGTGCGCTGGTTGCGCAGGTCATCCTTGCGGCAATCATATGCCGTGTACCATTTGCCGCGCTCCAGCAACACCACGCTCAGGCCTGCTTCCGCGAGCTCTTTGGCCACTATGCCGCCACCCGCTCCTGCTCCGACGATGACCGCGTTGACTCGTGAAAGTGACATTTGATTAACCTGCAAAACAAGTGGCTAGTGGTTAGTGGCTAGTGGTTAGTCACTATTACCTAGTCTAACCGTGATTTTCTGCCGCAAGATGGTAATCATCCTTTGCAGTTCTGCAATCATTGTGGCACTTTGGTGCGCGTCGAGGGCGGCGCAGTACTCCAGGTCGACAGCAAGCGTTAGTTGTGTGTCCAACTCCGCGAGCGAACCCAGGGAATGAGAGAGAAACTGAACGAATTCTCTTCTCCCCTGCCTTGCTTGGCCCTCGGCAATATTCGATGGGACAGACACCGCAGCTCGCCGCATCTGGGCAGTCAAGCCGAACCGCTCGTCAACGGGGAAGCCCCGCGTCATCGCGTATACTTGCTTGACCAAGGCCATGCCCTTCTGCCAAACAAGAAGATCCCGGTAGCTGTTAATCCCATTTTCGCGGCTCATCTTGGTCCCCACTACCCACTAGCCACTAACCACTAAACACTAACAACTAGCCACTAACCACTATTCTTCCCCTCACCGGCGGGTACGGCAGCCGCAGCATTTTCCAACTAGCCCGGTCGCGGTTGCCGCCGTGCCGCGGGTCACCGTAGAACCCTTGCATCGTGTGGGTTACAACGAGGTCGAAAAATGATTTGGCGGAAGCCTGCTTCCACCCTTCTCCCCGCGCCTGACCTTTGTCCATGGATTGCAGCACTGTATCCTGCTGTTGCGGAGTGAGCCCTGCGAAGGGTTTCGCGAACATTGCGAGACTGGTTCCGTCGGTACCGGCGAGGCCCAACTTATAGGTTTTTCTGAATCTACGGTACGGGCCCACCAGTTGCCGATCGATGAAAGCAACCACTCCGGCCCATGCGGCTCCCGGGTCTTGGTCAGCCGGTATGATCAGATCGCACATCGCCTCCAGCGTGCGAGCTTCCTCGACGCTCAGACTGCGCCAGGGCGTGCCCGTTCCGATGCACGACACGATTGGCGCAGCGGCAGTGGCAGCGGCCGTGATTTGCATAAACTTCCGACGGGTCAACTTCGCACTATGGCTCATATCGCTAACAACCAAGCAAGAGAACGACCAACTTTGTGGTGGGCGGGCCAGAAGATCGACATAATGTTGATACTATTGGGCCATGATGCCTGATTCTTCCCCTGCCAAAGGGGTGTCCTGGCGCAGTGAACCCCTTGGGCTTCGGCCTGCGGGCGGGTGAGGGAACCCCGAGTGAGAGGTTGCGTGCTCATTTCCCGCAAAGGACGGCCGGAGGCTCTGCTGTGAATTTTCGCCATTACTTCGCTTCTGGCGTTCGGGTTGGCAAATCGCATACTCTATAATCCTGGAAGGGATGTGGTGCCGGCAACATTCTCACCCTGTCGAGAGGGTTTGTTATGAGCGAGCAAACCACACTGATTCTTAAGAATGACTTGTCGGAACTGGAACGAGTGATGCTTTTGGTCTCCGATCTTTGCGGGCGGCATACCATTTCCCCGGAAATCGAATACGACCTGAATCTGGCCCTGGATGAAATTGTTTCCAACGTGGTCAAACACGCTTACCCGGAGGGCGGAGAGCATCTGTTCAGCCTGCACATCAGCTTGAGTGATGATGAATTTGTGGCCCGCGTTGAAGACGATGGCGTGGAGTTTAACCCCATGGAGCATCCCGCTCCCGACCTTGATGCCCCTCTTGAGGAGCGAAAAGAGGGAGGTTTGGGCATTTTCCTGGTTCGCCAGATTATGACCAGCGTCGATTATCAACGCATGATGGGCACGAACATCGTAACGCTTCGGAAGAAACTCCCTTCTTGCTGAGGTACGCAAAATACCGTGACGGCATACTCTTCGTAGCGCCGCCGTCCCGGCGGCATTTTCCGGTGCCGGCAGGATGCCGGCGCTACGATGGATCTGTCACTCCATTTTGCGCACCTCAGTAGTATTGAATGGCAAGGTTGGATGGCCGGGCCTGCCGGTCTCATCTCCCGCTTGTCAGTTCTGCCTGCGGATGGTAACTTGAGGATGTTGGCAGAGCCGATCTGCGCTCGAAGCCGCACCTTCCCTTCAGGGATTTGCGGAAACTCCGGTAGTTGGTGCGCGGGCCCATAGCTCAGTTGGTTAGAGCAGCGGACTCATAATCCGTCGGTCCAAGGTTCAAGTCCTTGTGGGCCCACCATCCAATCGCTTCTCCCGCTCCTCACCTTAGCTTGGCAGTGGGTATCCACACTCCTCGTGTTTCCGATTGTGGTCCTTTCGCATCGTTGACACCCCCAATCGAAATTGCCATGGTAGCCACGGACAGTGCTTTCCTGTCCGTGGGCTTTTCTCACGCACGATACCCCAATGGTAGTCGTACGCAATCAATTTGAATTTGGCAGGCTGCAACCGTCGCTTTGTCCAGCGCGAAATTGTTGTAACTCGACCACCGCCGGAAGAACCCACGGTCAGGACTGCACTGACCGTGGCTACCCCCTCGTGAATTTTTGAACAGCTACGAAACTTCGACGATGTCTGTCCCGAATGCCGTGCGCAGCCGAACGGGCCCCACCAACCCCGATGCCAATAGCGGTGAGTCTTTATCAAAATGCTTCCACGTGGCGAAGGTGGTTCGCCCTCCGGCGGGCTTGGGCTTGCCCTGGAGATACCAATCCGGGATGACCTTGATGTGCCCCGAGGGGTAGTAATCATTTTCGGCCGGTAACTGCTCATCGCCGATCAGCCGATTTACCCACTGATTGGTAACAAGAACTTCCAGCTTGTTCTCCCCAGGCCGAACTGCGCTGGTGATGTCCACGCGGAAGGGCGGCTTCCACAACAATCCGAGATCCCGGCCATTCACACGAACCTGCGCCTGCACATGCACCCATCCCAAGTCGAGGTATAGTCCCTTCTTGGTTGACGAAAAGATGAACTTGTTGCTATACGTCGCGGTGCCGGAAAAATACTTCACGCCAGGGTGGGCGTGTTGATGGAGTGAAATCAAGTGCGGCAGTGTCACCTGTGACGGCGCACCGAGGTGGGGTGGGAAACTAACCTGCCACGGACCGGCAATCTCCATGGGCTCGTCAATATCCGAGACCTTCAAGGTATCGTTTTCCGTAACGCCGTGCCGCTTGTAGGTCCCATTTTTCCAAAAGACCAACCGCGAGGCGGAGCCACCGTTGCAGACCCATTCAACATCCGGAGGCTCGATGGGGCTGGGGATGCCGGCCGCTGCCAACTGCCCGATTCGATCTTCGCCCAGAACTTCCGTGAAAAGTTCCGGATCGCTCATGTCGCCGTCGAAGTATTGAGCGCCGTCGCGTTCCGTGCAATCCTTGAGGCCGGGATGGACGATGCTGCCGGAGGCTTGACTGCTGCCGGCCAGCTTGCCGTCGATGTACAACGAAGGAGCGCCCGATTTGTAGACCAGCGCCACATGCGCCCATCCTGCAATGGGAGTGGGGACGGAGAGGACTGTGCGCCAATCCATTTCGGAATGTTCGAGAACCGCTATTCCATTGCGGCCCGCCGCGAGCGCGCATGAAACGTGACCTTTGCCGTAGAGCGTGTCGCCCTCGGGAGCGGAGACCACCAGACTCCGCATGGGCACGTATTGATTGTGGGCGCCCTGTGAGGGCAGGATGACGTCGAGGTCCGGCTTTACCCAGGTGCTGATGGTGAAATTGTTCGTTACCTCACGCTGGTTTCCCTCTTTGAATGCGGGAAAGGGCTTGGTGCCGGCGATGATCGTGCCCTCACGGGTGATTGCACGATAATGCACTTGCGGGGCGGGGGAACGAAATACTACAAACACGGATTCCGCTGGGTTGAGTTGCAGCGGCACGCGGACTCCCGCATCGGTTGCGTCGAAGATATTGATGCGGTTGATCTCGCCCGTCTCCGGATTCCAGAGTTCCGGCTGCCTGCCTTTGACGCGGAACGTGCAGACCACGTCCTCTATGCGCCGGCGGTAACTCGCCACGAAGTACACGTCGGCGCCACCCACGCGGCGATGGATGTAATTGATGGGGGCGTCGCCCGATCGCGATGTGATGTCGCAATCGGGTTTGATGTTCAGCTTCTCCAGCACCTTCTCCATGGGCAGTCCCCAGAATACGGGGCCCTTGCCGTAGCTCCGCTCAGTGACCGTGGTGCCGTTAAGATCGCCCCAAACCTCATCGGCAATCTGGCGCAATTC